>JAUWDL010000048.1 GCA_030608825.1 Gemmatimonadales bacterium | reverse complement strand
CGAACGTCTTGAGGAACTTCCGGATCTCGAGGTTGAAGGTCGACTCGTCCATCATGCTCGCCTCCTCGCAGGTCGATGCTGCTCTACATGTTTACGTCGGCACCCGCTCGCCCGCCGACAAACGAAGCTCGGCCCGAACCGTCTCGCGCCGTTTCTCCCGGTCCTGCAGGCTGCACACGCTGAGGGCGCGGCTTCTCAGCGCCGTGATCGCATCAGCGGCAGCTGAGGCCGCTGAAAGGGTCGTCGTGTAGGGAACGCCGCGTGCCACCGCCGCTCGCCGGATCTCGTAGTCATCGTGCTGCGCGTGCTTACCCAGCGGCGTGTTGATCAGAAGTTGGAGCTCACCGGACAGGAGGAGATCGAGGAGGTTCGGCCGGCCCTCGTGGAGCTTGAGCGCGGCTCCGCACGGGATCCCACGGGCGCCCAGATAATCCGCCGTACCTTCCGTGGCGCGGACCTCGAAGCCCATCTCGTGGAACCGTCTCGCGATCGGCGTGACCATCGGTTTGTCCCGATCGTGCACGGTAATGGCCACGGTCCCGGAGATCGGCAGTGAGGATCCCGCCGATAGCTGGGCCTTCGCGAACGCCAGTCCGAAGCTGTCGGCGAGCCCCATCACCTCGCCCGTGGAGCGCATCTCGGGGCCGAGCTGGGGATCCGCCTCCGGGAACTTGTCGAACGGCAGGACGGCCTCCTTCACGGCCATGTCCAGGAGCACGGGTTGCTCCGGCAGGTCGAGATCGTCGAGGCGACGGCCGGCCAGCACCCGGGCGGCGACTCGCGCCAGGGGGACGCCGATCGCCTTGCTGATGAACGGGACCGTGCGGCTGGCACGGGGGTTCACCTCGAGCACGTAGACATCGCCCTCGAAGACCGCGTACTGCACGTTGATCAGCCCCCGGACGTCCAGCGCTTCGGCGAGCTCGCGGGTGTGCCGCCGCATCCTCTCGATGTCCTCGTCCCGAAGGAGATAGGGCGGCACGACGCAGGCCGAGTCGCCCGAGTGGATCCCCGCTTCCTCGATGTGCTGCATGACGCCACCTATCAGCACCCGCTCGCCGTCCGCGATGGCGTCGACATCGGCTTCGAACGCGTCCTCGAGGAACCGGTCGATGAGCACGGGATGCTCAGGCGAGGCGCGGATGGCGCGGTCGAAGTACTCACGGAGCGAGGGGTCGTCGTAGACGATCTCCATCGCCCGGCCGCCGAGCACGTAGCTCGGACGCACCAGTATCGGGTAGCCGATCCCCTCGGCCACCATGATCGCCTCTTCGATGCTCGTCGCCGTGCCGCCCTCCGGCGTTCGGATCCCGAGGCGACGGCAGAGGGCCTCGAACCTCCGTCGGTCCTCCGCCTCGTCGATCGAATCCACGCTCGTTCCGAGAATCGGGACTCCGAGATCGTCCAGCGCACGCGCCAGCCCGAGCGGCGTCTGACCCCCCAGCTGCACCACGACGCCATCGGGCTTCTCGTGCTCCACGATCTCCAGCACGTCCTCGAGTGTGAGCGGCTCGAAGTAGAGCTTGTCCGAGATGTCGAAGTCGGTGGAGACCGTCTCCGGGTTCGAGTTCACCATGATCGTCTCGAACCCCTCATCCCTGAGGGCCAGGGCCGCCGAGACACAGCAGTAGTCGAACTCAATGCCCTGCCCGATCCGGTTCGGGCCGCTTCCGAGGATGACGATCTTCGGGCGCTCCGACCGAGCGGACTCGTCTTCCGTCTCGTACGTGGAGTAGAGGTAGGGTGTCGCGGCCGGAAACTCGCCGGCGCAGGTATCGACCCGCCTGTATACCGGGCGTATCCCGTTTCGATGCCGGACGCCTCGGATCTCGGCCTCCGTCGTCCCTCGGAGACGGGCAAGCTCCGCGTCGCCGAACCCGAGCTTCTTCATGTGCGACAGGTCCGCGGCGTCGGGCAGCGGCGGACTCGGCTCGACGACGGACGGGCCCTCCCCGGGAGCTTCAACGCCGGCCGCGTGGCGGTGGCCGAAACGAATCGCCGCTTCGACCAGTTCGGCGAGCTCGTTCAAGAACCAGGGGTCGATCCCGGTGAGTGACGAGATCTCCTCCACCTTCATGCCCGCCTCGAGGGCCCGGTAGATCTGGAACGGCCTCTCGGGGGTCGGCGTCCGCAGCGACGCGCGGATGGAGGGGATCTCCACGTCGGGCAACCGGTCATCCTCCGGTGAGGCGGCCGGCTGCCATCCGCAGCGGTCGTTTTCGAGGGCGCGGAAGCCCTTGAGCCAGGCCTGCTGGAAGGTGCGCCCGATAGCCATCACTTCACCGACGGCCTTCATCTGCACGCCCAGCGTCGGATCGCTCAGCGGGAACTTCTCGAAGGCGAAGCGAGGTATCTTGACGACCACGTAGTCCAGTACCGGCTCGAAGCAGGACATCGTCTTCCGGGTGATCGCGTTCTCGATCTCGTCGAGTCGGTAGCCGACGGCGAGCTTGGCGCCGATCCGGGCGATCGGGAAGCCGGTGGCCTTTGAGGCGAGGGCCGAGCTCCGCGAGACCCGGGGGTTCATCTCGATCACCAGCATCTCGCCCGACGCAGGATCGACGGCGAACTGGATGTTGCACCCGCCCGCGTCCACGCCGATCTCGCGGATGACGGCGATCGCGGCGTTCCTCATCTCCTGATACTCGACGTCGGAGAGCGTCATCGCGGGAGCCACCGTGATCGAGTCGCCCGTGTGCACCCCCATCGCGTCGAAGTTCTCGATCGAGCAGACGACCACGACGTTGTCACATCCGTCCCGCATCAGCTCGAGCTCGAATTCCTTCCAGCCGATCACGCTTCGATCGATCAGGACCTCGCCTATCGGCGAGGCGTCCAGGCCCCGGCGCGCGGCCTTCTCGAACTCTTCCCGGTTGTAGGCGATGCCTCCGCCTCCGCCGCCGAGGGTGAAAGAGGGCCGTATGATCGCCGGGTAACCGGTGTCCTCCGCGATCTCGACGGCCTCATCGACCGACTTCGCGAAGCCGCCGTGCGGCACGGCCAAGCCGATTCGGCCCATAGCCTCCGCGAACTCCTCGCGGTCCTCCGCCTTGCGGATGGCGAGGTGGTCCGCACCGATCAGCTCGACGCCGTAACGTTCGAGCACCCCGCCCTCGTGCAGTTCGAGGGAGACGTTGAGGGCGGTCTGCCCTCCCATCGTGGGAAGCAGGGCATCGGGCCGTTCGCGCTCGATCACCCTCTCCACCCACTCCGCCGTCACCGGTTCGATGTAGGTGGCGTCCGCCATGTCCGGGTCGGTCATGATCGTGGCGGGATTGGAGTTGATCAGAACGACCCGGTATCCCTCCTCGCGGAGGGCGCGGCAGGCCTGGGTACCCGAATAGTCGAACTCGCAGGCCTGACCGATCACGATCGGACCCGAGCCGATGAGAAGGATGGATTCTAAGTCATCTCGGCGGGGCATCGCGGTGAAGCTACGCGCGGGGTTTGCTCCGCGCAGCCCCGCCGGCTCTCTTCCCTCAGGCTCAGCCGCTGAGCCTCAAGAGAAGGGGCCAGATCGAGCAGAATGTGCGGCGCGCGCGGCGCCCTCCGATCAGTCGAGGACGACCAGTTCCACACGCCGGTTTTGCTGGCGGCCTTCCGGCGTTTCGTTGTCTCCGACAGGCTGCGTCTCGCCGAAACCGTCTGCCTCCAGACGGCTCGCCTCGATCCCGTAGGCATCGATCAGGTACTCCCGAACGGCTACGGCCCGGCGAATCGAGAGATCCAGGTTGTGGTCGTCGTTGCCCATGCTGTCCGTGTGGCCCTCGATCGCGATTCTGAGGTCGGGGTGCTCCTCGAGCATGGTGCCGATCTCTTCAAGCGTCGGAGTCGATTCCGGCTGGATGCGGTCGCTGTCGACGTCGAAGAAGATGCCCTGCGTGGCGACACGCCCCGCCTCGACCAGGTCGTCGTACAGGTCCCGGCCACCGGCGGCCACGCGGATGTTGCCGATGTAAACCGGCTTCTCATCCGTGCCCCACATCTCGAAGGTGAGCCGATCGCCGCGGGGGATTTCGATTCTCGGCACGTTGGAGACACGCTTCTCGTTGATGAAGACTTTGATGTGTTCGCCATCGGCCATGACGCGGGCCGTGACGATCTCGGTCCTCATCCGCTTGTCATCCAAAGTTGATAGAGGCTCCCGTTCCCTCCAGATGCCGGAGCCACGCCAATGACCAAAGGCGAAGCGTGCACCTTTGTAACGGTCGCGGAGGTTGTCCCGCCCCTCCTCGAGTATGACGATTGTCCCGTTGGACGTTCCGGAATCACTGATGTCGAACTCAAGAGTAAAGCGCTCGGGGACACCCTCCGGCAGGAGCACTGCGAACTGGCTGCCACCGCCGGTGGAGCGCAGCAGCATGCGGTCTTGCCACTCGACAAGCTCCATGTTGCCGCGTAGCCACTCCAGACGGCGCGGAAAGTCGCCGGCCTCGTCGTCGGAAAAGTCATCCACGAAGAGGACTTCTTCGCCGGGCACGAAGTCGTAGTTGGCCCAGGCCCCTTCACCCGGCTTTGGGCCCGCGGTGTCGGCGGCAGGCGAGACACCAGCCTGGTCGGCTGCCTCGTCTCGGTCGGTGATCGGGGTGCCCTCGTCGTCGGTGATCACGTCGCCGTTCTGGTCGGTGTAGATGACCGGCTTGTCGTCTTCCTCGGCCTGTTCCGCACATACGGGATCGTTCACGGCGCAGCGGATCGCCTCGCGCAGTAGCCGTTCCGTCTGGTTGGCGGCCTCGTCCTCGACGGCGTCCTGGCCGGCGTCCTTCAGCTTCTTGAGGAGCTGCGCGTCAGCCTGGCTCGGCAGAGCGAAGAGACTGAGAGCCGCAAGGCAGAGAACGCTGAGCAGTGTGGATCGACGCATTTGGGTCTCCTTCGTTCCGATCGCGCGGTTACCGAGCCTGCTGGCTCGGAATGAAGAGCGGTCTCGAGGCGACTACTCCAGGTTCTCGTTGACGCGGACTTCCTTGGTGACCACGGTGATTTCGAACTGGCCGGATTCGAGCATCTTTCGCATTTTGTCCAGCTGCCCGCCCATCATCCGCTCGACCATGGCGCGCTGGGTGTCGTCCATGCCCTCCAGGTTCTTCTCCATCTCCGCCAGGCTCTTCCTGGTCTCCTCCATCTCCTCTTCCGACATCCCGGCGGCGAGGCCGGTGGCCGTGATGTTCAGCAAGTACGGGTGGAGCATCCCCTCGACGTCACGATAATCCGAAAGAACGGTCACGGCGGTCATGGGCGATCTCTGGCCGTCCCTCGTGATCTCCCCTTCCATCTGCATCTTTCGAATGAGGTGATCGTCCGTGTCCACGTAGAGCAACCCCGTCTTGGGGACGAAAGAGCCCTGCTCCCCGATCGCCATCTCCTGATTGAGGTCCAGCCCGCTGAAATCGTTGATCGCCACGACGTGACACTGCTCGCCGTCCACGGATTCCCTGCCCTCCAGCTCGGCGCGCTCGGCGATCTTCGGGTACATGCGGTAGAAGTTCGACATCCCGCCACTGCTGGCGTCCTCCTGGCCCTTCAGCACGAACACGGTTCGGCCCTCATCATCCTCGGTCCGCACGAAGGTCAGCTCCGCCTCGAACCCCATCGTCTCCTGCACGACGGTGTAGTTCTCGATCCCCTCCATCCGCTGTTCGTACTCCTCGAAGGAGGTCATGAGGATCTCCTTCGCGGACTGTGCGGTGACGGCTGACGGCAGGGCCAGAAAGACCGCGAGCAGCAGCAGATGTCGCGCGGCAGGGGTCGGCAGGATCTTCATCAACGGTCCTCCTTCAAATGGCGTCTCGCCGGGCAACCTGACAGTCGGCGTCACGCGAAGCGTACAGCGAGCTCAGTAGTGACAGAGAGAGCCCGGCCGACCATCCGACCGGGCTCTCTCTCAAAGGTGGGGTGCTCGGAATCCGAGCGTCAAGCGTCCTGCACGGCCGACCGATCGACCGGCCGGCTAGTCGTCCTCCTCGTCGTCGGGCATGGTGCTCGCGCCGGCGTCCGCCAGGACCATCCACTGGTCGCCCACCTTCACGAAGACCGTGATGTACTCGCCCTCATCCCCCTCGGCCTCGCCCTCGCCGTCGGAGTCGTAGGCCCACCAGCCGCGCTCGACGGCGAGGTCGCCGGATGCAGCCACCCAGACCGACTTGGCCCCCCAGTCGGCCGTCGCGTCCGGGTTGGCCCCATACTCCTCGGCCATGCCGGCCAGGATCGCCGCGCGTCCTTCGCGCAGGCCGGCGTCTCCGATCGTCCACCCGTCTTCGACGAACAGGGCCGCGACGCCATCGGCGTCCCCGGCCCGGAAGCGCTCCAGCCACGTCACGTTGACCTGTCGGACGGCGGCCTCTTCCGCTGCCAGGTCGATTGCCGGCTCTTCCTGGGCCGGCGCGCCGTCACCGCCGCCGTAGCAGGCCGAGAGGCCGGCCGCGAGTATACCGGTGAGGCCGGTGATCAATACGGTGCGCGTTCTAGTCCAGGGGCTCATTGCACTCTCCTATGGGCTTGGGGGACATCGGAGCAGCGCCGGCCGGGCCGGCCTACCAGCTGGCCATCATCTCTTTGATCGTGTACGCAGGAATGATATCGACCGGGACCTCTCTCAGGCGAGCCCGGGCCAGCTCGAGCTCGAGGGACGCCTGGCCGTAGCGGTCGAAGAACTCCCCCGTGCGAGCGTAGTCACCCGTCGCTTCGAAGGACAGAAAGATGCCGGCCAGCTCGGTCATGGCGACCGGAATCACTTCCTGGTTCACCGAGAACCGCTCGACGGCGGCGTCGTACTCGATGGCACCCCTCTCGAGCAGGTAGTTGAACTGGCTCAGGCAGCCCTTTCCGTGGGCCTCGGTGATCCCGAACCGCATGCAGCGGAAGAGGTCCGCGACGTGCCCGATGTACACCTGGCGAAGGAACTCCTCCGTGTAAACGCCCCTCTCGGTGAGGACGGCGAGACTGTGCGTGCCGACCGCGTCAGCCTTCGCTTCTTCGATCGCCGAGTAGCGGTCGCGCAAGGCCTTGTTCACGGTCAGGTCCGGGCTGCCCGTCACGTAATCCGGGCCGAGGCCATGGGCGAGCTCGTGCATGAGGACGCGCGTGAAGTACTCCTCGATCCCCACGGCGTCGGCCTGCTCGGGCACGAGGACGCGGAGCGCGATCGGCTTGAGGATCGTCTCGAACTTCGCCTCGATCACGTTCTTGAGCATCACCTTCTTCGAGCCCTCCTGCTCCCGCACGCGCGGGTCGTTCGGAAGGTTGAAGGCGATCGTCTGGACGCCGGCCCGCGTGTCGCCGGCCGCATAGGCCAGGTCCACGACCGAGATCGGCGAGATGAACGGGCGGTCCAGGTTCTTGTGCTCGTCCGGGATCGGCAGAGCCTGCTCCAGGGCCGGCAGCTGCGAGACGAGGCTGGCGAGCCGCTCGCTCTCGGCCGGGTCCTTGATGCCGACGAAGGATTCGAAGGCCGCCTTGTAACCGTAGCGGCGGTCCTCGTAGACCTCGTAGGGACCGATGGTCGGATCGATCAGGTTGCCCTCGAGGCGCATCCAGGCCACGTCGCTGTCGAAGTAATCGTTGGAGAGGAAGGCGGCCGCCCTCGACGTGAGGAAGCGGCGAAGGGAGGGGTTCTCGACGGCGCTGGCCGCCTCGCGCAGGGCCGCGGCGGCCGGTGCGAGCCGATCCCGGTACGCCCGTGAGTAGGGCACCGCGGCGATCTCGTCACCGGCCTGCTCGATGACCGTGAAGTAGGACGTGAACGCCTCGCGGTCCTCCGGATGTTCCTGCAGCCACCGCTCGATGCCCTCCTTCG
>JAUWDL010000343.1 GCA_030608825.1 Gemmatimonadales bacterium | reverse complement strand
ATTCGTACCGGGGTCGATGCGCAGGGCGACACCCCGCACTTTTCCTCAGGCGCCTGTACGCCGATCTGTCCCCACCGGTTGTATCCCCAGCAGTACGCGGTGCCAGATGCGGTCAGCCCGCAGGTGTGGCTGACGCCGGCTTCCAAGCTCGAGAAGTTCAGGCCTCCGATAACCGGGACCGGCTCGGCAGCGGATTCGTTCGAGCCGTTTCCGAGCTGTCCGAATTGGTTGTCCCCCCAGCAGAAAGCCTGTCCGTCGGCATCCAGGCCGCATGTGTGGCGTCCGCCAAGAGTGAGTGCCTTGAAAGTGATGCCACCGGCGACGGACACGGGCACGGCGCTCGACACTGCGGGGCTCGGAACAGCGCCGCCGAGCTGTCCTGCGGAGTCGTCCCCCCAGCAATACGCGATACCCCTGTCAGTGAGGCCGCAGGTGTGGATCCCGCCGGCATGCAGAGCTACGAACCGCAGTGAGCCCGCGGCCAACGTGGGAGTGCTCCGGGCGATCGGATCGGCGGTGCCGTTGCCGAGCTGAGCGCGAGTGTTGCTTCCCCAGCAAAAGGCAGCGTTCTGATTGGACAGCCCGCAGGTGTGATCACCGCCTGCCGTGACCGCGGTGAACGCAACGTCTTCCAGCGGCTCGATCGCCGTGGGCGAGTCGCGGGAGCAGCCGTAGAGAAGTTGGGCAGCGAGAAGTGCAACCGTTCGGGAGGTTCCCACCATGGCATTCATCTAATGGAAGGATGCAGATGTGCGGTGGACGGCGGAAGAGGCGGCCGAGTCCGACCCGGTTGGCCGCCTGCCGGCTAGCTTACCCGCTCCTGCAGCCTCCCAAGAACCGCGGCCAGGTCGGTCCGGAGCTCGAGCACCGGCAGGATCGGGGCGTCCTTCATCCGCCGCACCCGGCGGGGGAGCGTCCGCATCGTGTGCTTGCCGATTTCGAGGCCCGGCTTCACCTCTCGCCACCGGAGAGGGGCGGAGACGGGCGCGCCGGGAAGAGGCCGGACGCTGTACGGCGCCACGATAAGCTGGCCGCGCCGGTTCTGGAGATAGTCGATGTAGACCTTCCCCTGCCGGGCCGCGAGGTTGCGCTGAACCGTCGCGATCGCCGGCAACCGCCGGACGATGATCTGCGCCAGCAGCTGTCCGAGGGTCCGCGACTGCTCGTAGGTGTAGCGCGCTCCCAGGGGGATCAGGACGTGAAGCCCCGTGGATCCGCTCGTCTTCACGAACGTCTCGAGCCCGATCTCCTGGCACAGTGAACGGATGGCGAGGGCGATCTCGATCACGTGCTCGAAGGGCGCCTCCTTGGGATCCAGGTCCAGCACGCAGAAGTCCGGACGTTCCAGCTCCGTCACTCGGCTCATCCAGATGTGCAGCGGGATGGTGCCCAGGTTGGCGAGGTAGAGAAGGGAAGCTTCGTCCTCGCAGACGAAGTACTCGAGCTCGCGGCTCGAGCTGTCGCTCCAGATGGCGACGGTTCGAATCCAGTCGGGGGCGAAGTCGGGCGCGTCCTTCTGATAGAAGTTCTTGCCGTCGATCCCGTCGGGGTACCGGGTGAGCACGAGGGGCCGGCCCTTGAGGAAGGGAAGGAGCCAGGCCGAGACCGATCGGTAGTACTCGATCAGATCCCCCTTCGTGTATCCCTCCTCCGGCCAGAAGACCTTGTCCAGGTTGGAGAGCACGAGCTTCGGCGCCGCAGCCGTCCCGCGCGCATCCGTTGCGGAGCCCCCGGGCCGGGAGGCGGCGCTCGGCCGTCCCGCACCGGCCTGCTCGGCGGATCCCGCCGCGGAGTCCAAACCGCTCCCCCGCGAGGGCGGCATCTCGCACTCCATCGGAGCCTTGTCCTCCCGTAGACGCAGGAACACGGGCTGCCTGAGGAGTCCGTCCTCCGTGCGCTCCTTGTAGCGGACCTCGACGACCAGCTCCGGCTCCACCCAGCGGTGCCCGCCGCTCTTGCCGGGGCCCAGCGTCGCGGGGGCGTCCAGAAAAGCCGGCTCGGCCCGCTCAATCTCCGCCAGCTCTTCAGCGATCTCCGCCAGCTGGCTGTCGCTGAACCCGCCGCCCACCCGGCCGGCGTATCGCAGCTCACCGCCCTCGTAGGCCGCCAGGTGAAGGGCTCCGAAGCCGGTCCGGCCTCTCTTGGGCGGCGTGAGGCCGACGACCACGAAATCGTCCGATCGGTCCGCCCGCACCTTGAGCCAGTTGCGCGACCGGCCGCCTCGGTAGGCGCTGTCGGCCTTCTTGGCGACGATGCCCTCCAGCTCCAGACCGAGGACGTGCTCGTAGACGTCCTCGCCCCGTTCCTCGAAGTGGTCCACGTACCTGATGAGGCCGGCTTGAGGCAGCATCCTCCGGAGGATCGCCTTGCGGGTGACGAGCGGAAGCTGCCTGAGGTCAAAGCCCTCAAGGGCAAGCAGGTCGAAGGCATAGAAGGTGACGGGCATCCGGAGCGCGCCCACCTCGATGTCGGGTCCGCGCCGTAGCTGCGCCCGCTTCTGAAGCCGCTGGAAGCTCGGGAGGCCGTCCTCATCGTGGGCCACCACCTCTCCGTCCAGCACGAAATGGTCGAACGGAAGAGCCGCGACGGCTTGCGCGACCTCCGGGAACGTGCCGGCCGCGCTGTGGCCGTTCCTCGTCCGCAGGCTCACCTCGTCTCCGGATCGGCCGCCCAGCATCCTGTAGCCGTCCAGGTAAGGTAGCTGATTCTCCGGGTGAATGGGGTCAACGTCCCAGGAGTTGGGGTGCCTCTTGAGGGTGTAAGCGACTGAGGTGACGTAATCATCCAGAGTAAATGG
>JAUWDL010000175.1 GCA_030608825.1 Gemmatimonadales bacterium | reverse complement strand
GATCGTGAACTGCTCCACCGATTCATCCAGCGTATCGCTCTTCATCGGGATCCGGAGCACGTCGGACTCGGGGTCGTACTGCGTTCCCCACACCTCGGTCAGGCCGGAGATGATCAACTCGCCCCCCTCCGGCGTGTAGGTCGTCCACAGCGTATAGGTGCCCGCCGGCAGAGCGTGTCCGTCGATCAGGAGATCCCGGTCCGACGTGAAGTGTGTAGCCGCGTTCGCGCCGGTTCGCCAGACCTGGTTCCACGGCACGAGCCCCCCGAAGATCTCGCGCCCCCGCTTGGAGGGGCGCCCATAGTCGACCGTCAGCGTGGCGCCTTCCACGGTGGCCTCGACGCCGCCGCGGGGTGATGCCTGCCCGAAGCCTTCGCCTCGAGCGTCTCGAGCGGCGTACTCCGCGGCGATGGCTTCGATGTCGATCGCCGCCGGATCCGCCCGCTCGACCTCTATCTGCAGAGTCGTCTCCCGCCCGGTGATGCCGAGAATCCGCCCATCCCCGTCCACTGCCGCGATCATCGGGTTGCCGAAGAAGTCTATCGAGACGGAGTCGGCGGTCCGCGCCGTGATCGCGTTGGGCGCGGTAGGCTGCCTTGAGCCCGTTCGAAGCACCGTGAAATCGTAGCGCTCACCGCCCGCTGCTCTCGCCAGGCGTGCCGCCTGCTCGAAGAGCGCGGCGGAAAGCTGAACCCTGCCGATCACCGGAAGGGAGCGCTCGGGGACCTCGATTCGTTCCGTTTCCAACTCATCGAGGCTCTCACCGGTGCCGATGGTGGCGGTGTCGCCCTCGATCTCGACGATGTGATATCGGGTGGGAGGGCCCTCCGGGTTCGCGTCCGGCGTGGTCCACGCCGTCTCGAGCCGGCGTACCGAGCCGTCGGAATTCAACAGAGCGGTGTAGCGGATCACCTGTGTGACCGGGCTTCGGATCAGGAGCGTGCCGTCGATCCGGTCATCGGCTCTCGTGAACACCTCGAGCGCCGTCGTGTCCCGGCCGAGGCGCTCCACGTACGCCCGGGTATCCGATCGCGCTCCCTCCTCTCCGCACGCGGCGAGCGGGATCAGCATCAGGAGGCCGACGGCATACCGCGCAGGCGCGCTCATGGCCGGGCCGGCAGGTCGAGCGCGGGGTTCCGGTCGAAGAAGTCGTACGGCCGGAGCTCGAAGGACTTCCGGACCGTGGGCATCACCGGCCAGTCCTCCGCGCGAGGTACGTGGTGGAAACCGACCGTGTACCACACCACGATGTCGGTGTCCGCGATAGTTCGATTGGCTCCCGTCCACGCCGGCAGCCCCTGTCCCGGTTCGCTCAATGTCGGATAGAGTCCCGCCGCGAACCGCTCCTTCGGGCTGTAGGGGGTCACCCACAGGTGATGGTCGATGAAGCCGGCCCTCAGCTGCGGATAGTCGTCCGGATCCATGAGCGACACGGCGTTGGATCCCGGGACGATCTGGTAGCTCACCGGATAGCCCAGGTAGTTGTCGATTGCCGGGTTGATCACTCGCCAGAGCGCAGGCCGCTCGAAGTCGATGCGGAGCTTGGCATCGGCCTCCGAGCGCGCCAGAGTGGGCTCCACGACCCAGAGGCTCTTTCGCGGGTGGTCATCCGGCAGGCGCTGTTTCACGAGCCGGTCGATCCGCAGGCTGTTGGCGGCGCCGTCCACGTCCAGATCGAGGCGGAAGCTGAAGAAGTGGTCGTGGTTGATGCCGACCAGGTTCTCGGCGATGTAACGACCGTAGGCGTCCGGTCGATCGGCCGACCAGCCCTCTTCGTCCCCACCCGCCGATCGCGAGCTGCCGGCCGAGCCGGTGGCTGCCGCAGGATCGGCGCTTGCCAGGACGGCCGCTGCACGAGGCACGTCCGCGTTCGCGACGCGCTGGGCGACCGGCTTGGTGGCATCGATCCCCGTCGCGCCGGCGACCACCTCGATGGACCCGTCCTGCCGGAACACCCAATCGAACACGTAGTCGTAGTTGCCGAGCACCGCCATGAACCGAAGCACGAGATCACGCCTCGGCCGGCTCTCCATGAGGTTGTCGGAGCGCTTCCGCCAGGCGACATCTCCCGCATACCTCTCGAACAGGCAGGAGACGTTGCGCTTCACCCCGGGCTTCCCGTCGTCGCCCGCCACGATCATGTCGAAGTAGACGGAGTTGTCGGGACAATCGAGTCCGGGCTCCATCGGGGCGGCGAGTCCGCCCGCGCTGTATTCGCCGGCGTCGAGGAAGTTGTATGCGTAGAAGGGCGCGGCCGGATCCATGTACGGGACGAAGATCTCCGAGAGGTGTCCCTGGTAGAGCACGGACCGGGCGCGGTCCCCGTCGTCGTAACGCACGCTCGACACGACGGTGCCGACACGCGGGTCCATGCGATGGTGGAAGGTCCACTTCTGCCACCGCACCGTGTGGCCGTCCATCTCGAAGCCCGGACCCAGAGGTTGCTCCATGGAGATCGGAGTGCCGGTCTCGCGGGTGCTGCCGATGGAGGCCGCGTCGAACTCGGCATCCGCCGCGGCCACCGGAACGATCTCGCCTTCCTTGACCTCGATGACCTCGCCCGTGTCCATGTCCACCAGCGCCTCGAGACCGCCGATCAGCCGAGGGAAGGTGTTGCGAGCCCGCCAGGTGTCGACGCACTCAACGGTGGCCAGCCTCCGTCCCCGCTCGCGTGGGGTGCCGAAGTAGCCGAGCGGCAAACCGAAGCACTCGATCCGCGAGAAGTCCGAATAGCCGCGCCGCTGCAACGCCTCGCGGAACTCCTCGTTCTCCAGGGCGATGCCGGCGGAGAGCCCGAACTCCTCCTCCAGCCAGGTCGCCTGCACGCCCTCGACCTCTGTCCAGCTGGCGACGGATTCGGCGTGGAGATCGACCACCGCCTCGAAGGTCTTCGTGCCCTCCTTGACGATGGCGAAGGCCTCCCTCGCGAACGGCTCTCCCGGCGACCAGGCTGCTACGGCCCCCTTGTCCGGTTCCTTCAGGGTGACCAGGGCATAGCGGGTGGAGTCCGTGCCATGACCCGCGGACCGGATCGCATCCAGCACGATCCAATGCTCCTCCCAGCCGAGAGGATCGAGGGGGTGCTGCGCCGTCTGCGCGAGCCCCGTACCCGTCGCCGAAAACGCGGCGAGAATCAACATCGGCAACGCGCCCAGTGTGCGCCGGGCGAAGGGTACCGGATGATCGGTTCGCATCGTATTCGTCTCCTTGCAGGACTTGATTTCGGTTCGCACGCGCGCCGGGCCTACAGCCCCAGGCTCGCTACGGTTTTCTCACGCATCTTGAACTTCTGCACCTTGCCGGTCACGGTCTGCGGAAACTCCTCCACGAAGATCACGTGTCGGGGCACCTTGTAGTGCGCCAGGTGCGCCCGGCAGAACTCGCGGATCTCCTCTTCGTCGACGTTCGATCCTCCCTGCAGCTTGACCCAGGCGCATACTTCCTCGCCCAGTCGAGGATCCGGCACGCCGACCACCTGAACATCGACGACATCGGGGTGCGCGTGGAGGAGCTCCTCGATCTCCCGCGGATAGACGTTCTCTCCGCCGCGGATGATCATGTCCTTTATCCGTCCGGTGATGCGGTAGCGGCCGTTCTCGTCCCGCAGGGCGACATCGCCGGTGTGCAGCCAGCCGTCCGGGTCGATGGCTTCCGCCGTGGCCTCCGGCATCTTGTAGTAGCCGAGCATGACGTTGTGGCCCCGCACGCAGAGCTCGCCCTGCTCGCCGTCGGGAAGCTCGCGGCCGTCCCCATCCATGATCCTGATCTCCACGCCCTGGAACGGTGTGCCCACCGTCTCCACTCTCCACTCGACGGGGTCATCCAACCCGGTCATCGTCACGCCGGGCGATGCCTCGGTCAGGCCGTATCCAATGGCGATACCTCCGACGCCCATGTCGTGGATCACGCGGTTCATCACCTCGACCGGGCAGGGGCTTCCGGCCATGAGTCCGGTCCGGAGGGAGGAGAGATCTCGTCCGGGGAACGTCTCGTCCTCCAGCTCGCCGATGAACATGGTGGGGACGCCGTAGATCACGGTGGCGCGCTCGCGCTCGATGCAATCCAGTGCCGACGTGGGCTCGAAGTACTCGTTCGGAACGAGCATCGTGGCGCGCGCGATGAGCGACACGAGCGTGCCGATGACGCATCCGAAGCAATGATAGAACTGAACGGGCACGCAGACGCGGTCTCGCTCCGTGATTCGGAGGCCTTCCGCAAAGTAATAGGCGTTCAGGAGCATGTTGCGGTGCGACAGGAGCGCGCCCTTGGGGAAACCGGTGGTGCCGGAGGTGAACTGGAGGTTGATCGGGTCGTCCGGCGACAGTTCCGGGGCGAGCGCGGTCAACGCACCAGGCTCGAGGTCATCTCCGCGGCGCAGCATCTCCTCCCACGAGATCATGCCCGCGGCGCCATGCTCCGGCAGGGAGATGATCCAACGAAGCTCGGGAAACTGCTCCGAGTTGAGCTCGCCG
>JAUWDL010000233.1 GCA_030608825.1 Gemmatimonadales bacterium | reverse complement strand
AACGCCTCATCGACGCTTCCCTGGCGCAACAGGACCGCGACGAGATCCGAGTATGTCTCGGAGCGTGCGGAGGCCAGCGAGGTGCGGAGAACGCCCGAGGCGAGGTTACGTCTGATTCGCTCCGAGGCCTCGACGGCCCGTCGGCCCGCTTGAGCGGCAGCCTCAAGCTCATCTCGTTGGAAGTGGGCGCGACTCGCCAGCCACTCCGCCTCCCATTCGGAGGGGTAGTCGCTGGAGGCGAGGTCAGCGGCCGCTCCTTCAAGGGCCGCGAGAACCGTCTTCGCATCGCCGTCGGCGTCCGCGATCCGCGCGCGAGTGAGGGCGACCTCTATCCTGGCCGGGCGCGAGTCGAGCGAAGCTGCGCGCTCCTCCGCCTCACTCAGGTATCTCTCGACATCCATGGGACGGCCACGAAGCTGGGCTATCTCGGCGAGCACGGCGAGATCCTGCAGCTCCTGGAATCGGGCGCCGGCCGACCGGTGCATCTCGAGGGCACTCGCCGCCCGCTCGAATGCGGAGGTCAGATCACCCATCGAGGCCAAGATCACGGCTTCGCTTCGGAGATCGGCGGCCGCGTAGGTCTCGTCCCCGAGCTTTTCGTTGATCTCCCTGGCCTGCCCGTAGAACTGTAGGGCCCGCTGGTTGTCGCCGGCTGATCTGTACAGGTCCGCCAGCAATTCGAGATTCATCGACTCCTCGGGCAGAAGTCCCTCTCGCCTGGTCAGGGCGAGGGCGCTGTCGAACTTCGCATGCGCTCTCCCCAGATCGCCCAGCGCCAGGTGTGCCGTGCCGAGCTGGCCGAGCGCGTTTTCCTCTCCGTGGAGGTAGTCGATTCTCCGGTACAGACGGCGGGCTTCCTCCAGCCGGGAGATCGCCGAGCTCGGATCTCCAAGCTGGATCTCCAGCATCGCGAGGTTCGTGAGCGCGTTGCCCTCGATCTTCGCGTCCCCCAGAGCCCGCCCAGCGCCCGTGGCCGTCTCGAAACTTTGACGGGCGGCCGCGAAATCGCCGAACTCGAATTGGATGAGGCCTCGGTTGAGGGCGGGGGCGGCAATCCCTTGCTCATCGCCGACGGCCCGCGCCTCCTCGATCGCCTGATCGAACAGGGCCGCCGCATCGGCGAGGCGTGATTCGTAGAACGCCACCAGACCGAGCGCGCTGTACGATCTCCAAAGCTCGCCGGCCAAGTCGGCCGCCAACTTCAGGGCAAGCGCCTCCTCCCCCTTCTCCCGGGCGTCCGCGAAGTCACCCTGTTTCCAGGAGGCGATGCCGAGCCAGGTGAGGGCCCGAGATTGGGTCAGCGTGTCCGCTTTCCGAACCGCACCCATTAGAGCGGCCGATAGAAGCGCTCTCGCACTGTCCACGCGGCCCTGGTCGTACGTCGCGATGCCGGCCTTGAGGAGCGAATCCGGTGATATCCCGCCGATGAGGTCACGGGACGGCGGCGCGGAGAGGAGCGTTGCGGCGGGTGTCCTCTGCGGTTCGTCGGGAGACGCATCGGAGCAGGCCTGGAGGAGCACGAGGCCGAGGCTCCAGACAGCAACACCTGCTCCGGCTCGTGTCATTCGGCGGCCGAGAACTCCCGTACGCCCGTGCTGGCGGATCGCCCCTCTCCGAAAAGGGCGTCCACGTACCAGAAGTAGCGCTTCCCATCGTCGATCATGATCCGTGAGGTCAGATCGAGTGCCGTATCCTTTGTGGTTCCCTCCCAAATGACGTCGCCGACGGCATCGGTCACCGTGAAGCTGTATAACGCTTCGGGGGCGATCGACCGCCAGGCGAAATGCAGCGAATCCCGCCGGAGCTCGGCGCCGAGCGACGGGGCGAGAACCTCGATGGGTTCTTCACCGGCCTGCGAAAGGGCGCCGCTCCCGTCGCGAAGAATCGGCTCCTGAGCGGTGTCCGGGCCACGAAGCCCCGGGGCGAGGATCAACACACCAGCGAGAGTTGCCGCGGCCAAGCCCGTCCACATCATCAATGGTCGGCGGCTCTTCTGCTCCAGCTCGGACAGGCTTCGAGTGGCGACAATGACCTGCTCACAGCAGTAGTCGCAGTCGGCCAGGTGGGCCTCGGCACGCAGAAGCCCCTCACCGGACAGCTTCCGATCCAGGTAGTCCGCCAACTCGCCGTTCTTCAGGTGAGCTCGCGGCGATTTCGGCTTCTCGGAGTTCATGCTCTCACTCGTGAACGCGGTCTGGGTTCTCGTCTGTATTAAACGCTTCGCGGCGCCGGTTTTGCCGGCCGTCGACCCGGGTGTTTCGATAGGCGCGCTGATTCACGGTCTCGGCGTCCCGATGCCCCGCTCGGTGAGCCTCTCCCTCAGCTCCCTCATGACGTGCTTGAGCCGGCGGTATACGTGGAACTGCGACGGAAGCCCCATCGCATCCGCCACTTCCTTGGCAGTCAGACCTTTGTAGAAGCGAAGCCTCACCAGGAGCCGGTCATGGGACGCGAGCGATTCGATCGCCATCACGAGCGCCTCCTCCAGCTGGGCCTGCCGCAACTCGAGCTCGGGACCGCTCTGGGCGGGGTCTCCGAGTGAAGAAACATCCAGTTTCTCGCACACCAGATCGGCAAGCCGGCGCCTTGCTTCCAGCCGATGTCTCAACGCCTCGTCCTCGGTCACGCTGGCTTGCGAAGAATAGCCGTAACGTTTCCGGAAGTGGTCGATGCACAAGCGTCCGGTGACGACGACCAACCAGGTGGTGAAACGGGCCGCTACTTCCGGCGTGTACCGACGCAACCGTTCGAATTCCTCGCCGCGCAGGCGCTCGAGGACGAAGACGTAGCGCTCCATCGCCTCGTCGTATGTGCTGGATCGAGACCGGACGGTGTGGAGGACGAGGCGGCTGTACTTGTCCACGAAACGCTCCCAGGCACGTTCGCGCGATGCGTCGTCCTGGGCGCGCAAAAGGGCGGATAGCTCGGGCGGAAGGCCGTTTAGCGCGCCTTCCGGCTTCCCGTCTGTCAACGCGTCTCTCTGGCCGGGGGACTGCCGAGATCCAGCTAGTGTTGGCTCTCCATTAATAGGGCCGAGCAGGGCGGCAGACAAACCACGCCGCCCTGCTAGCCTACAGTGAGGTTAAACGCGGTGGAGGGGCTGAATTGAGGGTCGGCCGGATACGTTCGCTGGACTCACCTCCACCAGCTGGCCGCCGAACGACCCCTGCCGCTAGCTCTTGAACTTCTTGTAAAGCCACAGGAGCAGCAGCGCGCCGGCGACGGCGACAATGAGGCTCCCGAAGTTGAAACCGGAAACGCTCCCGATCCCAATGAACGAGGCCAGAAAGCCACCCACCATCGCGCCGGCGATACCCAGAAGCGTCGTGATGAAGATCCCGCCGGGGTCTTTGCCCGGCATGATCCACTTGGCGAGCGCTCCGACGATCAGGCCGAAGATCAGCCAGGAAAGGATGCCCATTTGGATTCCTCCTTGTGACGTCCGGAACGGAGTCGGACGTTCATGACAGGACTATTCGGAATCCATTACGGGGTGGCAAGCGCTCCGGTTTCGGGGCGCGGGGTACAGGTAGATGGATCGAACGTTTTGCTAGGGTTCTCGCTCACCTCAGCCTAACAGGGCGTGGAGTCTTTCCCCGAACCCGTGAGCCGCAGATCTTGCGGACGTTCGATTCGCAGCCCGAGCCCCCTTGAGGGAAAAGAACCGAGTGTCTGGATCGTCATGTTATCAACCACCCGAGC
>JAUWDL010000225.1 GCA_030608825.1 Gemmatimonadales bacterium | reverse complement strand
GCGCCTTGGCCCAGTTGACCCCGACCAGAAGGCAGCCGATCAGGCCGGGGCCGGTCGTCACGCCGACACCCGCCAGCCGATCCTCCGACATGCCCGCCTCCCCGAGAGCGGCTTCGACGACCCGGTCGAGCTGACGGAGGTGCGCGCGGGCCGCGATCTCGGGCACGACCCCGCCGAAGGCGCCGTGCACATCCTGGGAGGCGACGACATGACCTCGGATCTTCCCATCCTCGACGATCCCCGCGGATGTCTCATCGCACGAGGTCTCGATCCCGAGGACGGGACCGCCTTTCCAGGTCACGTCCGCCGGCCCGGCCCTTCGTCCGGAGGCGGCATCGAGTCGGCCGGCAGCGTGTCGGTCGGCATCGAGTCCGGAACCTCCGGCTCGGGTGGGAGCGGCGAGACGAGCACGCGCACCGACTGGACCACATCGGCCTCCGACCCCTCCGGCAGGCCGAGCTGAACGGTCAGCGTGACCGGTGTCTCCGGCACCGCGTCGACCCGGATCGTTGCCGTCAGAGAACCCGCGGAGAGCGCGCGAACCGCCCGCGCCGGCCCCCGGAGGCGGACGGGGACGACGCTCTGCGCGAGCCGCACCTGTCCGGCGGCTCGTCCCGTCACCCGCAGCGGCACCTGAAGCGTGCGCTCCATCAGCGAGTCGGCCTCGATGGTGACCTGAACGCTGCGCGGCTCGACGCTGAGACGGGACGGATCGGCCGGAAGCTGAAGGACCAGCCGGTGCGTCTCGCTCCGGGTGACGTTGCGCAACGAGAGCCGCTCCGTGCGGATCAGCGCCACCGTGTCCACCACCGACTCGATGCCGCGCACGGTTACCGTCGGCGGGTCGAGGATGGGATCGCCGACGATCACGTAGCCGGGAGCTGCCGACGCCTCGATGAACGGCTCGACCTCGATCTCCCTCGTCACCCGCCGCTCGAAGCGCAGCTCCACGGTGGAGGGACGAACATCGGTCGCTCGCACGCTGAGCCCGCGATCGTAGGCAACCATGTCCGGGTGGAGGGAGACCTGCATCGTCGGGGACGTCACGCTGTCGATGACATAGCGGATGCGGGGCGCTTCCAGGAATAGCCGCTGGATGTCGCTGCGCCGTCCCTGGAATATCGTCGTGACCTCCGCGGGCAACTGGATCGGCACCCACAGGCTGTCCGCCACCTCGAACTCGAGGCGCGTTCGAACCTGTTCGTCCCGTCGCTCACCGGCGGTCACGTTGAACCACAGCAGGACAGCCAGCACGACGGCCGCCAGCTTGTAGCCCCAGTTGTCGAAGAACGCGGCCTTCCACCGAAATCGTCTAATTGTCCCGCCCCCCTGGAGTGCTAGTTGTCCCGTCCGCTCTGAATCATCTCGATCACCTCCGACGGGCTGCCGGCAACGCGCACGGAGACTTCCCCGCCCTCCCGCAGCCCGAAGCCGGGCGGCGGCGACTGGCCGATGACGCGGCCCGGTGCGCCGAGCGCGGCGGGCTCGAAGGTCACCGTGCCGATCAGCAGGCCCAGGCGCGAGAGCAGCACCTCCACGTCGTCGAGATGGCGGCCCTCGAGATCGGGCACGGCCACCACGTCCCTCCCCTCGCTCACGATCAGTTGGACCTCCGAGGGCAGGGGCAGCATCTCGCCCGCTTCGGGCTCGGTCCGGATGACCTGCCCTTTGCGATTGTGAGATGCGATCGTTCTGGTCGCCGTGGAGAAGCCCAGCCGGCCGAGGACGAGGGCCGCCTGAGACTCGCTCAAGCCGGTCACGTCCGGAACCGAGACCCTCTCCGGTCCAAGGCTCAGCGTCGCCTGAATCTCCGTCTCAGGGACCGCGAACTGCCCCGGCAGCGGCAGCTGGGCGATCACGTTACCCACCGGCTCGTCCGGATGGTTGATCTCGCCCGTGACCCGAAAGCTCAGCCCTGCCGCCTCGGTTCCCGCTTTCGCGCGCTCGGCCGATTCTCCGATCAGGTCGGGCACCGCGATCAAGGTTTCTGGCGTGCCGTCCGGTGAAGAAAAGACCACCGTCGCGGCAATCAGGTAGCCCGCGGCAAGTGCCGCGACGCCTGCGGCCAGCGAGATGAGCCCCCTGCGCGTCGTCGTCCGGTCCAGCTTCAACTCGGGGCCGCCGAGGCCTCTCCGCCGCTCGAAGCTCATGCCGATCGCCGCAGCCGGACCGCGTAGCTCCCATCCGTCCCTCGTTGCCAGGGCAGCACCCGAAGCTCATCCTCGGCCCCCAGAACATCGGCCGGAAGCGCCTGGCGGCGCGGGGCCGGACAGCGAGAGAAGTCCGCTTGTCGACTCAGGAAATCGCTCACCTGTCCTTCGTTCTCCTCCGGCTCGAGTGAGCAGGTCGCGTAGACGAGGGTCCCTCCCGGCTCGACCAGCTCCGCCGCTGCATCCAGAAGCTCGCGCTGCAACTTAACGAGAGCCGCAAGGCGATCCGGCCCGATCCGCCATCGAGCATCGGCCCGGCGTCTCAGCACCCCGGTCCCCGAGCAGGGCGTATCCAGCAGGACGGTTCGGGCCGCGCGGAACGGCGGCTTCCGGCCATCCGCCACGAGGGCCAGAAGATCGACGTCTCGAGCACGCGTAGTCTCCACAACCCTCATGAGGCGCTCCGGGCTTCGGTCCGCCGCGACGACGGACCCGGCCTCCCCGCCGGCGGCCAGGGCGATGCACTTGCCGCCCGGCGCGGCGCAGACGTCGACCGACACTCCGCCCTCGATTGGGCCGATGTACTCTACCACGGCCGATGCCGCAGGATCCTGGACGATGGCCGGGAGGCGCGCGAGCAGCTCCGTCGGATCGCCCTCGGTCAGCTCCCAGCAGCCCGGGAATCCCGCGATGGCCTCGAGCCGAGGGTCGGCGGCCGCTCGTCGCTCCGCCTCGCGCCTCCCGGCCTCGTCACCGAGCGTGCGCAGCGTCACGCGCGGAGGCCGGTTGTTCAGCTCGACGAGACGGGCCACCGTCTCGACCGGCCACCGCTCCAGCCAGCGCCGCACCAACCACTCGGGGTGCGAGCCATGGGTGACGAGATGGGCGATCGGATCGGCCTCCAGGGTCGGAAAGAGGGCCGCCCGCTCTTCTTCACCGAGGCGACCCGCCGAGCGCAGCACCGCGTTGACGAACCCGGCGGCGCGCGGGCCCGCCGTGGAGCGAAACCCCTCGATCGTCTCGTGCACGGCGGCGTGGTCGGGGACACGGGTCTCGCGCAGCTGGTAGAGGCCCAGCCGAAGCCAGAGGAGGACGGCCCGGTCCAGGCGCTCGAGGGGGCGATCCACGAGGTGCAGGAGCTCGGCATCGAGGCGGGCGCGCAGGCGGATGGCGCCGTAGGCCAACTCCAGCGCCAGACCTCGCTCCAGGGGGGCCATGCCCTCCAGCCTGCGGCTGGCCGCGCGGTCGGCGTACGCCCCCTGTTCGACGTCCTCCAGGATGCGGAAGGCGGCGATGCGAGGTAGGGTCAGCTCAGCATGCCCCCCAGCGGGCTCGATGGAACCGCCCACTCGCGCCGGGGCATCCGCCCCGCCAGGTAGGCCAGTCGGCCCGCTTCCACCGCCATCCGCATGGCGCCGGCCATGATCTCCGGCCGCTCCGCCTCGGCCAGCGCGGTGTTCATGAGGATGGCGTCGGCGCCCTGCTCCATCGTGATGCAGGCGTCCGATGCCGTGCCGACGCCCGCATCCACAATGACGGGCACCGAGAGACGATCCTTGAGGATGCGCATGTTCACGGGGTTGAGGAGCCCGAGTCCGCTGCCGATCGGCGAGCCGAGCGGCATGACGGCCGATGCGCCGGCTTCCTC
>JAUWDL010000345.1 GCA_030608825.1 Gemmatimonadales bacterium | reverse complement strand
GTGGCCAGCATGACGAGCGAAAACGAGGCTTGCTCGGGCGGCGTGACGCGGTCCTCGTTGGGCACGAACTCCAGCGTCACCGCCCGGCCGCCGGGGTTCAGGGCGCCGCGCACCTTCCGCATCAGGTCGGTACAGGTGGGGATGTCGAAGTGATGGAAGAAGTTCGTCAGAAGCACGACGTCGTAGCCGTTGCCGAACTCCACGTCGAACGCGCTTCCAGGAAGCCGCGTGTGCCTGTCGCCCACCCCGAATCGTTCCGCGTTCTCGGCGGCCACCTCCAGGACCCCCGGCGAGTCGAGCGCCACGATCTCGGCCCTGGGATGACGGGTGGCGATCTGGATCCCGAAGATGCCGTGGCCGGCCGCGATGTCGAGCACCTTGAACGGAGCTTCCGGGTCGGCGTCCTTCGTTACCAACTCCCCGATGAACTCCGCCGAGGGGTGCATCAGCGGCACCATCGCCCGCGCGAAGTCCACCCATTGGGGGTTGTCCGGCTCCATCGTGCCGTCTCCCTCCAGCAACGTGCCGCCCCTTCGTACCAGCCCGGCGATGTCCGCGTAATTGCCGGCCAGGTCGGGCGCGAGAAGGAAGCTGACCACCGGGCCCATGTAGGCGGGTGAGCTCTCGTCGAGGAACATCGCCGCGTCCGGCGCCGACCTGTACTCCATCCCCTCCTTCTCCAGCAGCCCGCCGATCGCGAGGAAATCGCACAGGATGCGCACCCCCCGCTCGGAGGCGCCGATGGCTTCGGCCAGCGAGGCCGCGGTCCTGGACTCGCCGCCAAGGGCGGTGAAGAGACCGAGCTCGACCGCCCCTTCCAAGGCGGCGGAGCTCTGAAAAGCGTTGGTGGTTTGGAAGATGCGTTCCGGTGTGGGCGCCGCTGGGTCCGACATCACGAAGACTCCTCGTCTGTGAGTGCAGCCAGTTCTGGTGATACTCTCTGGTAATACTCTCCGGTGATACTCTACCTGCTCACCTGTACAGGTAGAGGGCGGCCGTCGGCATCGAGGGGCTTTCCCGTCGAGCTTGCACGATAATCCGAGGAGCATAATCTGAAGAGCCGGATGCCAGAAGGGGCAGCCGATTGTGAGGTGGTGAGAGATTGTGAGGTGATGAGAAGATGACCGTGGATTCATACCGCCACGTCGACCGGATCACCGGCCGCGTCCTCAAGGGATGGGCCGCGCGGGAGTCGTATCGGGAGATCCCCTGGACGCCGTTCGCGAAGCCGCTGGCCGAGTGCACGGTTGCGCTCGTCAGCACCGCGGGCCTGGCGCTCGAGACGGACGAGCCGTTCGACCAGGAGGGCGAGCGGCGGAACCCGTGGTGGGGAGATCCCTCCTTCCGGGTCATTCCCCGGGACGCCACCGAGAAGGAGGTGCGATGCTGGCACCTGCACGGGAACGCGGCGAACGTGAAGGAGGACCTGAACTGCGTCTTCCCGCTCGCCGGGCTGCTGGAGCTCGAGGCAGGCGGCGAGATCGGCCGCTCGGCTCCGCGCCACTACTCCTTCATGGGCTACATCCTGGAGCCCACCGCGCTGCTCACCGAGAGCACGCCCGAGATGATCCGGCTGCTGAAGGAGGACGCCGTCGATGCCGTGCTTCTGGTCCCGTTCTGACCGACCTGCTGCTGGTCGGTCGGACCGGTTCAGAGGAAGATGGAGGAAGCGGGGCTCGCGACGACGACGCTCTCCACCATACCGGCGCTGACCGGGTCGGTGGGCGTGCCGCGGCTGGCCGGGATCGGCTACCCGACCGGGCTCCCGTTCGGCCAACCCAACAACTTCCCCGGTCAGCTCGCCGTCCTGCGCGCCGCCCTGGCCACGCTCGAGTCGATCCAGGAGCCCGGGACGCGGATAGACCTGCCCTTCGAGTGGCCTGAGGGGCTAAAGGTGACGACGCACCCCCGGAAGCCGCCGCCGATCGTCGGCGTGCTGAAGCGCAGGCCGTGGCAGCTGCCCCGCTTCGTCGCCCGGGACGTTCCTGAGAGCTAGCCGAACGGCCCAGCGATCAGTTGCCGAGCAGCACCGACACGCTGTCGTCGTCCGAGTTGGCGGTAACGATGTCCAGGTCGCCATCTGAATCGACGTCCGCTAACGCCAGGCTCCAGGAGCCGTTGCCCGTGGCGAATGGCGACCCCGGTGCCGGAGCGAACGACCCCCGCCCGTCGCCCAGCAAGACGGCGACGCCGCGACCGCCGCTCGTGATCAGGTCGACGTGCCCGTCCAGGTTCACGTCTCCGAAGTGCACCTGGTAGCCACGGTTCTCCGCATCCACCGGTGAATCCGTGGCGGGGACGAATCCTCCCGTGCCGTCCCCGATCAAGATCGTCAGCAGGCTCGTCTCCGCGTGGCTCGTGACCAGATCGAGCCGGGAGTCCCCGTTGAGGTCGGTCAGTCCGGCGAAGTACGGACGGCTCTCGACTGAGTAGGGGGAGCCGGGCGCCGCGCTGAAGCTCGCGTCGGCCTTCCCAAGCAGTATCGTCACGTCGCCGTCGCGCGCGTTGGGGATCGCCAGGTCGAGGCGGCCATCGCCATCGACGTCGCCCGCCGCGGGCAGGTACGGCATGCGGCCGACAGGGAAGGGAGAGCCCGGCGCCGACGCGAAGCCGCCTTCACCATCCCCTTGCAGCACCGAGGCGCTCCCCTCCGCCTGATTCGTCGTCACGATGTCGAGGTTGCCGTCCTGGTCGACGTCGATCGTGAGAAGGCCGTGGTTGTGCGGCTCGCCGGAGCTCAAGGCGGCGATCCGGAGTCTCGATGCCGCGTCGAGCCCACCGGCTCCATCGCCC
>JAUWDL010000249.1 GCA_030608825.1 Gemmatimonadales bacterium | reverse complement strand
CAGCTTGTCCGTGAGGTCTGAGAGCTTGTTCACCTCCTCGGTGATGAGGACGATCACCCGCTCGTTCTCATCGATGTCCGCCGTCTCGCCAAAGTACTCGGTGTCCACCGGGTGGATGAAATCGTCCAGGACGGCCTGGATCTCGGCGTAGTCGCCCGCCGAGAAGGCGTCCGTCCCCTGCATGTCCCGCGCGATCACGAAGTGCTCGCCCACGGAACGGATCTCCGCCTGCAGGACTGTCTCGGTGTTGGTGCAGCTCAGCGAGAGGTCCTCGTCCACCGGCATGATGAACTCGACCTCGTCGCCGACGGACGGAACCCCCGCCAACCGCGCCGCTGCCGAGCCGTTTCCCGCAGCTGCCTGGGCGGCCGGGGCACCGGCCTGCGCGACCCTCGCCCCCATTGGGGCCACCCGTGCCCCGATCCGGCGAAGCTCATCCCAGGCTCCCTGCTGCATGCGCGCCGTCTCGACGCCGCTCCGTTGCCGCTCGCGAACGGCCTCCGCCTCCTGCCTCAGCAGCTCCTGGACTCTGGCCGAGGCGGGAGCCGCGTAGCCGTAACTGGCCCTCACGGACCCCGCCGACGCGGTCGCCGAGGAGACCTGTCCGGTGAGCTTGACCGGCCACAAGCCGCCTCCCGCCTTGCTGGCGCTCTGCACGATCACCCGGTACTCGCGAGCCGAAGCCGCACCCGGCAACTCGAAGGCCATCGAGTCCGGATCGGTGATGACGAACACATCGTTCAAATCGAGCTCGAGGCTCACCTCCACGTCGCCGCTGGGGGGAGGGGGAGGCGGGGGTCCCGGTGGGGGAGGCGGGGGTGCCGGCGGTGGCGGCGTGGGACCCGTGCTGTCGCCGGAACAGGCCGTCAGGAGAAGGAGAGGAGCGAGCAGGCCGGCCCAAAGGAGCGACCGGTGCCTCGCCGAACCTCTATCGATGACCGCTGCAGGGGTGTGCTTGCTCATCCTCGACTCTATGACCCTCAAATCTATGGCCGGCCGATGCCCGGGATCACCGCGCTGTCACCCTTAGACGACCCCGATCGGCTCCGCGTTACTTTCTCGTCCGTGGTCGGCAGCTGTTAACCCGAAGCACCCCCGAATGTGCCCGCTCGAAGCCGGTCCTGGAACCCCTCGATGTGAGCATGATCGGTGCCGCCACGGCGAAAGAGGTCAGGCGCCCGCGACCCTGGAGAAAAGCCAGACCAGATAGCCGATATAGGAAGCCACCAGCAGGCCGCCCTCCCACCGATTGAGATCGAACTTCGTACGGATCAAGATCAGAAGAAGAACGGCGACGCCGATCATCGCTCCCAGGTCCTCTGCCTGCACCTCGCCCAAACCCAGCGGATGGACGATCGACGCGATTCCCAGGATTCCGAGCAGGTTGAAGAGGCTGGAGCCGATCGCGTTCCCGACGGCGATGTCCGGGTGCCCCTTGATGGCCGCGACCACCGACGTGACCAGCTCCGGCAGGCTCGTCCCGAGTGCGACGACCGTAAGCCCGATCACGGCGGGACTCACATTGAAGGCGTGCGCCATCCGCACGCCTCCATCCACGAACGCGCGCCCTCCGAGGACGAGCGCCCCCGTGCCCATCAGGATCAGGGCGATCTGTTTCGCGAGCGCGGCCGTGCTTGGCGGCAGCGCACCCTCGAACTCCCGTCGGATCTCCTTCTTCTCTCGTCTCGCCAGATGCAGGCCGAAGCCGGTGTAGGCGACCAGGCCACCGAGGAGCAGCAGGCCCTCGCGCCAGGCAAGCCGGCTGTCGTCCAGGAGCGCCGCGACCAGGAAGGAGGCGGCGATCATGATCGGCACATCCCACAGCACGAGCTTGGACTTCGCCTTGATCGGCCTCACGAGAGCGCTGATGCCCAGGATCAGAGCGATGTTGGCGATGTTCGATCCAACCACGTTGCCGACGGCGACGCCGACCTGCCCTGCCACCGACGCGCTTATGCTCACCGCGAGCTCGGGACTGCTGGTGCCGAAAGAAACGATCGTGAGCCCCACGAAGAGGGGGGTCAACCCGAAGCGAAGCGCCAGGGAAGCGGAGCCGCGTACGAGCGCCTCTCCTCCGAGGAAGAGAAGTCCGAGCCCGGAGACCAGAAGCGCCGTCGTCAGCACGAGCGGGCTCCCGATCTCAAAGCCACCCCACCGTGAACCGAATCCGATCCTCCTCCATAGCCGGGGCGTACCCGGCGAACAGCTCGCCGGTCTCCGCCAGTCGGGCGCGCGTGCGCTCGTCGAGCGCCTTCATCTCAAGCAGCCTACTCCGCAGAATCAGGTTCAACGCTCGCTCGGACTCCTCCGTCGTACATTGATCGACCAGACACGCACGAGAACGTCGGAGGCAGAAGCATGAGCAGCAAGGGCACCATCGTCGTGATCAGCAGCCTGGGTCTCGTCGCGCTGACCGCGTTCGCGGCCGGCGGAAGCCGATCCGAGGCCACTCCCTCCGCCAGCACGGCCGGCTCGGCGAGCGAAGGACTCGCCGCGGCATCGGCGCAGGACGCTCGTCCGGTCGATCAAATCCCGCGCTTCAACGATGCCGGGGAACTAATCCGGCCCGACGGCTGGCAGGCCTGGGTGATGGTCGGGGCCTCCATAGGCCTCTCCTACGCGGAGGACGGAGGCTTCGAACCGGTGATGGAGGGTAGCGCACCGGGGATGTTCCACAACGTGTACATGCAGCCCTGGAGCTACGGAGTTTTCCGGGAGACGGGAGAGTTTCCCGAGGGGACGATGTTCATCCTCGCGATGTACGAGGCGTCACAGAACGCGGACCCCGCTCGCGGAGGTTGGTACGAAGACGAGGGGTTTCTGGCCGAGATCCACCTGAAGCGGGAAGATCTGCACGAGAGCGGGTGGGGCTTCTACGGCTTCGGTGGAGACGCTGAAAGCGCGTCCATGATCCCGGGCGAGGCGAACTGCTACTCGTGCCATGCCGAGGAGACGGCGCTCGACCACGTCTTCGTCCAGTTCTATCCGGCGCTGAGAGACAAGTTGCCGGCCGACAGCAGCGACTGAGGCCGAGGCTCCGTCAGCGCAGCTCAACCGTACCGCGCGGCGTGCGGATCGTCGCGATGAGCGCCGGCGTGGGAGCGGATTCCACTTGAAGGGCCAGCTCCAGGCCGTTCAGTATGTCCCGCACGCGGCCGACATCCGGATGTTCGGCGCGAAGATCAACCAGCTCGCAACCCACGGACGCGGTCTCGGACGGATGCGGCGTCTCGCCCCAGTCGATGAAGAAGGGCACCACACCTCCTTCACGGGGCATGAACGGGTCGGTCACCTTCCAGGCCAGAACCTCCCCGTCCGGCTGCCTCCGGCCTCCCGAGTGGACGGAGCCCAACCCGGACGCGTACCTGCCCGCGCGGCTCACCAGGCTTTCCAGATCCCTGCCCTTCGCCACCCAGGTCACGAGCCTCGTCGCCTCCAGGTCGTCGACCCCGAAGAGGCGCGG
>JAUWDL010000142.1 GCA_030608825.1 Gemmatimonadales bacterium | reverse complement strand
GATCGTCCTGATCCTGGGCGGGCGCCACAAGGGCGAGCCCTTCGTGCCTCTGATTCCCTGGTTGGAGCACTCTACCGGGGTGGTGGCCTTCGGGGAGGCCGCTCCGCAGGTGGTGGCGGATCTCAACGGCTCCGTACCGGCTGTCCACGTGGAGGGAAGTCTCGAATCGGCGGTGCGCGCCGCGAGCGTGCTGGCCCGTCCCGGCGACGTGGTTCTCTTTTCCCCGGCCTGCTCCAGCTTCGACATGTTTCGCGACTACAAGGAGCGGGGAAGGGAGTATCGAAGGGCTGTCGAGGCGCTCGAGCGAGCGGGGGGAGCGGAATGAGCCGCCTCGCCGCTGCCCTCGGCCCCCGCTGGATAGCCCTCCGCTCCCCGGAGGGCCGGAAGGTCGGGGCGCTCGCGACGCTGGATCTGGCCGGAGAGGAGAGCGGCGCCTATCTGGCGTCGAGCCTCATCGCGATCACGTTGCTCCTGGTCGGCTTCGGGCTGCTGAGCGTCTACAGCGCCAGCTCGTTCACTGCCCAGTCGGAGGGCCTGCCGGACAGCTACTACCTGGTCCAGCAGTCGGCACGGGCCCTCGTTGGCATCGCGGCTCTCCTGGCAGCCAGCTTCGTCGACTATCGAGTGTACCGGCACCTCGCCTGGCCGCTGCTCGCGGCCACGGCCGCGCTTCTCCTCATCGTCATCCTGCCCGGCACCGAAGCGATCGCGCCGAGGATCAACGGCGCCCGGCGGTGGCTGATGCTGGGGGTGACCGTCCAGCCGTCCGAGCTCGCCAAGATCGCCATCGTCATCTGGACGGCGGCGCTGGCGGTCAAGAAACAACACCGTCTGCGCAGCCTGCGCTACGGCCTGGTGCCGTTTCTACTCGTGATCGGGCCCGTCTGCCTCCTCATCCTGCTCGAGCCCCATCTCTCGGGCGCCATGCTCGTCGGCGCGCTCGCCTTCATCGTGCTCTTCGCGGCCGGCGGACGCCTCGGACATTTCCTCTTCCTGGCCATGCTCGGCCTGCCCGTGCTTTGGGACCAGGTCGCGAACACGGGCTACCGCATGAACCGGATGCTGGCGTTCATGAAGCCGGGCATGGGCGCCGACGACATCGGCTACCAGCTGAACCAGTCGCTGATCGCCATCGGATCGGGCGGGCCCTTCGGCGTCGGGTTCGGGGGGAGCCGGCAGAAGCTCCTCTACCTTCCCGAGCCCCAGAACGACTTCATCTTCTCCATCATCGCCGAGGAGTGGGGTCTCATCGGATCGGTGTTTCTGATCGGCCTCTTCCTCGCCTGGGCGATCATCGGGATGCGCATCGCCGGCTCGGCGCCGGATCTGTTCGGCCGGCTGCTGGCCGTGGGCCTCACCGCGATGGTGGCCGTGGGTGCCTTCGCCCACATCGGCGTCACCCTCGGGGTTCTCCCGACCACCGGAGTGAACCTCCCGTTCATCAGCGCCGGCGGCACCGGGCTCGTACTCGCGCTGGGGGTCACCGGCATCCTCGTCAACATCGCGAAGCAGCGGAGATGCTAGGGCGTGGCCGGCTTCCGGATTCTTCTCGCGGGCGGTGGAACGGGGGGTCATCTCTATCCGGCCCTGAATCTGGCGCGTGCCCTGCGCCGCCTGGATCCGGCGGTTCGGCTCTCCTTCATCGGCGCGAGCCGGGGCATCGAGGCGAGGGTCCTTCCGGAGAGCGGCTACGAGTACAGGCTCCTGCCCATGCAGCCTCTTCACCGGAGCCGGCCGTGGCGGAACTGGCGGCTGCTCACGTCGACGCCGGCCGTTCTTCGAGGGCTTTCCCGGGCCTTCTCGGAGTGGGATCCGCACCTGGTGGTGGGGACGGGCGGATACGCGTCGGGGCCGGCGCTCCTGTGGGCGATTCGGGGTGGAGCGAGAACGGCGCTCCAGGAGCAGAACGCCGAGCCGGGACTCGTGACCCGTCTGCTGGCCCCCCGGGTGGATCAGGTGCACCTGGGATACCCGGAGGCGGAGGAGCGCCTGAAGGTGGGGGAGAGCACCCGGGTGTTCGCGTACGGGAACCCGGTGGCGATCGAGCCGGTCGGGGCGCCCTACGACTGGCCGCAGGGCCGCGTGGTGCTGGTGGCGGGGGGCAGCCAGGGAGCGCTGGGCCTGAACCGGCAGCTGCTGGAGGATCTGACCGCGGCGTCGAGCTGGCCGGAGGACATCCACCTGGTCTGGGCGACGGGGCCGGCGCACAGGGATCACGTGGCCGAGACGGTGGCCCGTCTTCCGTTCGCCGACCGGATCCGGGTGGAGCCGTTCATCCCGGATCTGGGGGCTCAGCTGGACCAAGTGTCCCTCGCGATCTCGCGGGCCGGGGCGATGTTCCTGGCGGAGCTGCAGGTGGCGGGCGTGCCGGCCGTGCTCGTGCCGTTTCCTGGAGCGGGGGCCCACCAGTCCACCAACGCCAGAGCGGTGGAGGCGGCCGGCGCGGCGGTGATGCGCCTGGAGTCGGAGCTGACACCGGGCGAGCTGTGGGACGTGGCATGCGGCCTCCTGACGGACGAGGCGCGACGGTCCCGGATGGCACGGGCAGCGCTGGAACGCGGCGCGCCCGACGCGTCGGAACGGATCGCGTTCGAGCTCCTGGATCTGGCGGCCGCGGAGCCCTCGCGTCCGGTGGCGACGGATTCCACGGGGCGCTCGGCGGCGGAGAGGGAGCGATGACCGCTCGCCAACCCGGACCCTGGGACCTTCCCGCCGCCGGCGCTCACATCCACCTGGTCGGCATCGCCGGGGCGGGCATGCGCGGGCTCGGCCTTCTGCTGGACGCTGCCGGCTACCGCATCAGCGGTTGCGATCTCTCCGACATCGACGATCTCGGCGAGCTGAGCGCCCGCGGCGCCCGGCTCGCCTCCGGGCATGACCCGGCGCACGTGGAGGATGCCGACCTCGTGATCCACACCTCGGCGGTGCCGGCCGAGCACCCGGAGATCCTGGCCGCCGCAGGCCTGGGCGTGCCGACGATGAAGCGCTCCCGGGCGCTGGCCGCACTGCTCAACGAGCGCCGACTGGCGGCGGTGGCTGGGACGCACGGCAAGACCTCCATCACCGCGCTCGCCGGCCTCGCCTGCGCGGCCGCCGGCCTGGACCCGATCGTGGCGGTCGGAGGTCGAGTGGCTCCCTGGCGCGGATTCGCCCGCGCCGGAACGGGAGAGGTGGCCGTCGTCGAGGCCGATGAATACGACCGCTCCTTCCTCGACCTGAATCCCTCGCTCGTGTTGATCAGCTCGGTGGAGGCCGAGCACCTCGACACGTACGGAAGCGTCGAGAACCTCGACCTCGCGTTCAGGACGCTCGCCGGCCGCGCTGAAGAGCGGGATGGAGTGCTCTACTGTTCGGACGACCCGGGCGCCAGGCGGATCGGCCAGATGTTCGGGGGACTCGGCTACGGGTTCGCCGAGGATGCCGATTATCGAGTCGAAGTGCTGGTGACGGAGGGGAGCAGCCAGCTCTGCCGGCTGTACGCGCCCGGCGGGGAGATGGAGTTCGGTCTGGAGCTCCCCGGCCTCCACAACGCGCAAAACGCCGCCGCCGCGTTCGCGATAGCCCTCACGCTGTCGGGGCCTCCCGGCGCCGGCGCCAGCGCCAGCCTGCCCGGGGTCGCCCCTCCCCACGAGGCGGAGCTGCTGGCCTCCGATGCCCTGCCGCAGGCCTTCGGCGGATTCCACGGCGTCGACCGCAGACTCCAGCTCCTCTCGGACGAGGAAGGCGTCGCGTTGCTGGACGATTACGCCCACCACCCGACCGAGGTCGCAGCCTCGCTGGCGGCGGTGAGAAGCGCCTACCCGAACCGCCGTCTGATCGCCGTGTTCCAGCCCCATCTCTACAGCCGCACGCAGATGTTCGCGGGCGAGTTCGCGGCGGCGTTGGCGGGTGCCGATGAGGCGCTCGTGCTCCCGATCTATCCGGCTCGGGAGGAGCCGATCCCGGGCGTCGACGCGGGTCTGATCGCGCAGGCGTCGGACGACGTGCGGCTGGCGACCGATGCCGAGGCACTCGAGACGGCCCGGAGCGCGCGACGGCCGGCCACCGTGGTCTTCATGGGCGCCGGAGATGTGACCGCGCTGGCCCGCCGGGCGGCAGACGAGAGAGCCGATGCGGTGGGAGGCTGAGGTGCCGCTCGCACCCCTGACGCGGCTGCGCGTGGGCGGACCCGCTCCGCGACTCGGCAGGCCCGACTCGCCGGCGAGTCTCCAGGGCCTCCTGGCGGACCTCGCCGGGGGACCCTTCCGCGTCCTGGGTGGTGGGGCCAACACCCTGGTCTCGGACGCCGGCGTCCCGGAGCCGGTGCTGATCCTCGAGGGCGAGTTCGATCGGCTGACCGTCACCGAGACGGAGTTCGAGGCGGGCGCGGCCACGCAGATACCGGCCTTGGTCAACGAAGCGCGCCGCGGGGCGCGCCGGGGCTACCCGTTTCTCGAGGCCGTCCCGGGGACGATCGGTGGAGCCCTGCGGATGAACGCGGGCTCCGCGGACACGGGCATCTGGGATCGCGCGCTGTGGGTGGACGCGATGACGCCTGCCGGAGAGACCGTCCGCCTCACGGCCCACGAGGCGAAGCCCCGCTATCGGGGGGTCGAGGTATCCGAGGAGTGGGTGTTTTTGGGTGGCGCGTTCTCCGCGCCCCGAGGGGACGGGGAGGCCATCAGGGAGGCCCACCTGGAGCGTCGCCGCAAGAAGGTCGCGACCCAGGTCTACGATCTCCCCTCCTGCGGCTCGACGTGGAAGAACCCGGGCCCGCCCTTTGGGTCGGCCTGGGAGATCGTGGACCGGGTCGGCATGCGCGGCGTCCGCCGTGGGGACGCGGTGGTCACCGAGAAGCACGCGAACTTCATC
>JAUWDL010000201.1 GCA_030608825.1 Gemmatimonadales bacterium | reverse complement strand
GTGGAGGGCAGCATGCGCTACCGGCCGATCCCGATGTTCGATCCCCGAACCTTCACCAAGCAGGGCTCCGGCCCGCACTTCGAGGTCATGAATTTCGCCGGCGTCTGGATCGAGAAGGTCGATCCCGGCCCGGCCGGCAAGCGAAACGTATGGGCCTGCTTCATGGGCTTCACCGGCGTCGCCTACGAGGGCGGCGGCGTGGGAGGCGGACCGGGCTCGCTGATCAAGGTGCTGAAGCTCGTCGAGTGACGGGCCGAGGCAATCTCACACGAACCCTATGGCGCGAGGGCCAGTCGTGGCAGGCAAGAGTACGAAAAACGGGTCGGTAACCGGAGCGTTGATCTCGAGGGATGCGGAGTTCCGCGAATCCCTCAACGAGATCCTCGCGGCGAGGCCGGACTTCATCTCTCTCGACGTGGAGATCGCGGTTCCGTTCATGGAGATCTCCGACAACGAGCTAAGCGACCTCAAGGTCATGAACCCGGAGATCATCTTTCTCGATCTGTCGGATGATCCCCACATCGGGCTCAAGTTCGCCCAGTACCTGAGCGAGGCCGGGGAGTTGCGCACGCTCGTGGGCGTCGGCCCCGAGCTCTCCAACGAGCTGCTTCTGCAGGCGATGCAGTCGGGGATCTCCGAGTACCTCCCCAAGCCGATCGACGCCGAGTCCCTGAACGGGGCGATCGAGCGCTTGTGGCGGCGGACGGGCCGAAAGGCCGCCGTCGAGGAGAGGGCGCCCGGAAGGATGATCGCCGTGTTCAGCCCCAAGGGCGGCTCCGGATCGACGACGCTCGCGGTCAACCTTGCCGTGCAGATAAACCGACTCACCCGCGACCGAACGCTGATTCTGGATCTGGACCTCGAGCTGGGGGAGACCGCTCTCCACCTCGGGATCGAGCCACAGTTCAGCGTGGTCGACCTGATCCGGAACTTCCATAGGGCCGACTCGGGTCTTCTCGCCTCCTACATCGAGCGGCACGAGTCGGGGGTCGAGGTGCTGGCAGCCCCGATCAAGCCGGCCGACGTCGAGATGGTCAGCGAAGACCAGATCCGGAACATCCTCCAGTTCCTGAAGCACCACTACGACTACATCATCGTGGACACGCCGAAGTCCTTCGGCGCGACCACGCTCGCGGCGTTCGAAGCGGCGGACCAGATGTTTCTGCTCAGCGCCGCCGACCTTCCCTCGCTCCGCAACATGATGCGCTGTCTGCCGCTGCTGCAGAACCTCGACCCGCGTCGAGGCCCGGAGTGGATGCGCCTCATCGTCAACCGGTACGAGTCCAAGGGCATGATCTCCCTCGGCGAGGTGGAGAGCATGCTCGGGATGAAGGTCTTCTGGACGCTGCGCAACGATTACGAAGCGGTGCTTCTCTCGGCCAATACCGGCGAGCCGATCGTGCTGACCGGCGGATCGGACTTCGCGCGGGATGTCCGAGCCCTGGGTGCGGAGATCACCGGCGTCAAGAGCCTGAAGGACGCCCCGAAGAATTGGCTCAGGAACATGGTCGGGAAGCCCCTCAAGGGCGTGAAGATGCCGGCCGTCCTCGCGACTCAGCAGGAGGCGATCGCGCATGAATGATCAGAACGGAATGCCCGAGGACGCACCTCAGGGCGCGGTGGAGGTCGACGCCCTTCCGTGGGAGCGGCCCGCGACAGCTCCCGAGAGGGAGGTGCCGAGTCGCGAGCCACCCCGACCCGACGAACACTCGCACTTCCAGGAAGTCAAGACGGAGGTGCACCGGAAGCTACTGGAGCGTCTGAACCTCTCGAACATCGAGGAGCTGAACCGGGACTCAGTCGTCTTCGAGATCAAGAAGATCGTTCGAGGCCTGCTCTCGGAGCAGACGCTGCCGCTCAACCTGCAAGAGCGGGAAGAGCTCGTCGACCAGGTCCTGGACGAGGTCTTCGGGCTCGGACCCCTGGAGCCACTGATCAAGGATGCCGAGATCTCCGACATCCTCGTGAACACCTACGATCAGGTGATCGTGGAGCGAAACGGCAAGCTCGAGCCCACCGATGTCCGCTTCAAGGACGACCGCCACCTGCTGCAGGTGATCGACCGGATCGTGTCGGCCGTCGGCCGGAGGATCGATGATTCTTCGCCGATGGTGGACGCGCGGCTCGCCGACGGCTCCCGCGTGAACGCGATCATTCCGCCGCTCTCGATCGATGGCCCCCACCTCTCGATCCGGAAATTCCGGCGCGACGTGCTGTCGGCCGAGGACATGCTTCGCAACGAGACCCTTACCGAGCCGATGATGGAGTTCATGAAGGGGGTCGTCAGCTCGCGCCTCAACGTCCTGATCTCGGGCGGTACCGGCTCAGGTAAGACGACTTTCCTCAACGTGCTTTCGAGCTTCATACCTACCCGCGAGAGGGTCCTCACGATCGAGGACTCCGCCGAGCTCCAGCTGAGGCAGCCGCACGTGGTCAGGCTCGAGACGAGGCCGCCCAACATCGAGGGCGTCGGCGAGGTCCCGCAGCGACAGCTCGTGATCAATTCCCTCCGCATGCGGCCCGACCGGATCATCGTGGGCGAGGTGAGAGGGGCGGAGGCCGTGGATATGCTCCAGGCCATGAACACCGGCCATGACGGGTCGCTAACGACGCTGCATGCCAACAGCCCGCGGGATGCCATCAGCCGCCTCGAGACGATGATCTCGATGGCCGGCTTGAGTCTCCCCGAGAAGGGGATGCGGCAGCAGATCGCGAGCGCTATCGACATCATCGTTCAGGTCGCCAGGCTCGCCGACGGAAAGAGAAAGATCGTGAACATCTCGGAGATCGTCGGCATGGAGGGCGAGGTGATCACGATGCAGGACATCTTCCTCTTCGATCGCGAAGGCATGGATGCGGACGGGAACGTCATGGGCCGGTTCCGGGCGACGGGCATTCGGCCGCGCTGCGCCGAGCGTCTTCAGCAACACGGCATCGACCTGGCCGGCACGCTCTTCTCCGAGGTCGATCCGAGGCTCACCGCCGTGCGAGGTGGCGCATGAACCAGCCCGGCAACTGGTCTGGAGCGATCCTCGGCTTCATCGCCGTCTCGCTCGCCGTCGTGACGATGGCGCTGCTCTGGGAGGCGTTCCAGGAGTGGAGGAGGCGACGGGCCGTCGCGGAGCAGATCAAGCACCTCTCCGAAGGCGCGCTCGGATCCAGCGGATCGCGAGAGATCTCGCTGGCTCTCCTCCGCGGCGAAGATGGGGACGACCCCAGATGGCTCCAAGCGATCGTGGCGATCCTGCCCCAGCGGAGGGACATCGCGCACCTGCTGGAGCAGGCCGACATGTCATGGAGCGTCGGCACCTACCTCCTCGTGACCTTCGGCATCGCCGCCGCTTTCGGGATCACCGGCATGATCCTGGTGCCGATCCCCTTGCTCCCTCTGGGTATTGCGGCCGTCGGGGCCTATCTGCCGTACGCCTACGTCCGTAGGCGGCGCAAGCGGCGGGTGGACGCGTTCGAGAAGCACTTCCCCGAGGCCATCGATCTGCTCGGCCGTTCGATCCGTGCCGGCCACGCCTTGAACAGCGGGCTGGAGGTGATCGCCGAGGAACTCCCCGATCCGGTCTCCACGGAATTCCGGCAGGTGTTCGAGGAGCAGAAATTCGGCCTGCCGCTTCGTGACTCGCTGCTGGCGATGGCCGACCGCATCCCCCTGGTGGACACGCGGATCTTCGTGACGGCTGTCATGATCCAGCGTGAGTCGGGGGGCAGCCTGGCCGAGATCCTCGACAACCTCTCCTACACGATTCGCGAGCGCTTCAAGATCCGCAGGCAGCTCAAGGTCTACACCGCGCAGGGTCGGCTGACCGGCTACCTCCTCGCGGTTCTGCCCATCGTCATGGGAGTGATCATGTTCACGGTCAGCCCCGAGTACATGAGCGTCCTGTTCGAGGAGTCGATGGGCAGGTTCGCGATCGGCATCGCCGCCGTTCTGCAGATCCTGGGCTATCTGAGCATCCGCAAAATCATCGATATCGATATCTAATGATTTATTTCGTGATGGTCCTGTCCGCGGCCTCCGTGTC
>JAUWDL010000291.1 GCA_030608825.1 Gemmatimonadales bacterium | reverse complement strand
GCCGACATGCAGGCGATCGCCGATGCGGAGGGCGCGGGGATCACGATCGAGCCGTGGGATTACCGCTTCTACGCCGAGAAAGTCCGGAGGGCCAAATACGATCTCGATTCCGATGAGCTGAAGCAGTACCTGCAGCTCGGCAAGCTGGTCGAGGCCATGCACTTCGTAGCCGGCGAGCTGTTCAACTTCGAGTTTACGCCGGTTCCGGAGGGCTCCGTCCCCGTCTTCCACGAGGATGTCACGGTGTTCGAGGTCACGGACAAGACCACGGGCCACCACATCGGCCTCTGGTATCTCGACCCCTTCGCGCGGCCCGGCAAGCGCTCGGGCGCCTGGGCCACCACCTACCGCAGCCACGAGACGTTCGACGGGGTGCGTACGGTGCTCAGCTCGAACAACTCGAACTTCATCAAGGGCGCGCCGGGTGAGCCGATCCTCATCTCCTGGGATGACGCCGAGACGCTCTTCCACGAGTTCGGCCACGCGCTGCACTCTCTCTCGTCGGCCGTCGACTATCCTACGCTGAACAGCGGCGTTCGGGACTACACGGAGTTCCAGTCACAGCTGCTGGAGCGCTGGCTGCTGACGGACGCGGTGATCGACAACTACCTCGTGCATCACGAGACCGGCGAGCCGATGCCGGACGAGCTCGTCGCGAAGATCAAGAAGGCCGCGACGTTCAACCAGGGCTTCGTGACGACGGAGTATCTCGCCTCCGCGCTCGTGGACATGAAGTACCATACGATCGATCCGACCGAGATCGATCCCGACGGGTTCGAGCGCGAGGCGCTGGTGGAGCTGCAGATGCCGAGCGAGATCGTCATGCGGCACCGCAGCCCGCAGTTCGGGCACATCTTCTCCAGTGAGGGCTATGCGGCCGGGTACTACGGCTACATCTGGGCCGAGGTGCTGACGGCGGATGCGGCGGAGGCCTTCGCCGCTGCTCCGGGCGGCTTCTATGACAAGGAGTTGGCGAAGAAGCTGGTCGCCAACCTGTTCGCCGTGCGAAACGCCGTCGATCCGGCCGACGCCTACCGCGCCTTCCGCGGACGCGATGCCACGATCGATGCGATCATGCGTGATAGGGGCTTCCCGGTCGACGCAGCCGGCTAGACCTCGCCGAAGCCGGTCCTACCACTCCTGGCAGGGAGGGGCGGTCCTTTCGGGACCGCCCCTTCGGCTAGTCAGGTCTCACCCTGTCGGGATCAGGCATCTTGGTGAAGTATCCACCCACCCATGCCTGACCTCGAACCCAGGAGGACTTGATGCTTCCCCGGACCCCGCTCGCGCGTGCCATCGTAGCGGCCTTGTTCGTGCTCGCTCTTTCGGCGCTCCACTCCTCGGCTTCCGGCCAGACGCAGGACGAGGAGGAGCTGCCCAGAATCGAGGAGAAGACGGAGGGGATGCGGGAGCTGGATGGATTCGTTCCGCTTTTCTGGGAGGAGGCGACGGGAAGGCTCTGGATGGAGATCACTCGCTTCGAGGAGGAGCTCCTGCACTATGTCTCCCTCCCGGCCGGGATCGGATCCAATGACATTGGGCTCGACCGGGGACAGCTCGGACCGCAGCACGTGGTGATCTTCCGGCGCATCGGCCCGAAGGTCCTGATGATCGAGCCGAACTACAGGTACCGGGCACTCTCCGACAACGCCGCCGAGCGAATCGCGGTCGAGGATGCATTCGCCGTCTCGATCCTCTGGGGCTTCGAAGTGAAGGCGGAGACCGGGGAGCGGGTTCTGGTCGACGCTACCGATTTTCTGATCCATGACCACCACGGCATCGCGCGGCAGCTGCGCGGAACCGAGCAGGGGACATACGAGCTGGACGCGTCCCGGAGCGCGCTGTACCTGCCGCGGACGAAGGCCTTTCCGAGGAACACCGAAGCGGAAGTCATCCTCACCTTCACGGCGGACTCGGCCGGCTCGTGGGTCGGCTCGGTGGCTCCGAGCCCGAGAACGGTCTCGATCAGGCAACATCACTCCTTCGTAGAGCTCCCGAAAGGAGGCTACGAGCCACGGCGTGCGGATCCACGGGCTGGTTACGGTGGGGTCGACTACGTGGACTTCGCGGCGCCTCTGGGCGAGCCGATGGTCACGCGCCTCATCGCGCGGCACCGGCTACAGAAGAAAGACCCTTCCGCCGCCGTCAGCGATCCGCTGAAGCCGATCGTCTACTACCTGGATCCGGGAACCCCGGAGCCAATGCGGTCGGCGCTCCTGGATGGCGCGCGATGGTGGAACGAGGCGTTCGAAGCCGCGGGCTACCGGGATGCGTTTCGGGTGGAGATGCTCCCGGAAGACGCCGATCCCATGGACCTGCGCTACAACGTCATTCAGTGGGTCCACCGCTCGACGCGGGGATGGAGCAACGGCAGGAGGGTGACGGATCCTCGGACGGGAGAGATCCTGAAGGGACAGGTGACGCTCGGCTCTCTGCGGGTGCGTCAGGACTACCTGATCGCCGAGGCGCTCCTGGCGCCCTACGAAACGGGTGACGAGACGGCGGCAGACGTGCCGGAGCTCACGGAAATGGCCCTGGCCCGGATCCGGCAGCTGTCGGCGCACGAGGTGGGGCACACTCTGGGGTTGAGCCACAATTACATCGCCAGCGCCCAGGGACGCGCCTCCGTCATGGACTACCCACATCCGCTGGTCAGGCTGGGGGCCGACGGGCGGCCGGTGCTGGATGACGCGTACGCGGTGGGCGTGGGTGAGTGGGACAAGGTGGCCATCGCCTATGGCTATGGAGAATTCCCCGAAGGCACGGATGAAGAAGCGGCTCTAGATCGGATCCTGACGGAGGCAAGGGACCGCGGCATCACGTTTCTGAGCGATCAGGACGCGCGCCCGCGAGGCAGCGCCCATCCACAAACACACCTTTGGGACAACGGGGCCGCCGTAGCTGCCGAGCTGGATCGGGTCATGGGGGTGCGGCAGGCGGCGCTCGAACGCTTCGGCGAGCGGGCGATCCGGCGCGGCATGCCCCTGGCCACGATGGAAGAAGTGCTCGTACCCCTGTACCTGTTCCACCGATACCAGGTCGAGGCGGCGGTGAAGCTGATCGGGGGATTGGATTACGCCTATTCCTTCCGCGGCGACGAAACGGTGCCCCCGACGTTCCTTCCCGCAGACGAACAGCGGCGTGCCCTGGCCGCCGTACTGC
>JAUWDL010000086.1 GCA_030608825.1 Gemmatimonadales bacterium | reverse complement strand
TCCGGTCCGACCGCTACCTGGCGAAGAGCTTCGCCTAGCGGGAGACGGGCATCGGTGGAGCCGAACACGAGCCTGTACCGGCCCGTCCAGTACCTGAAAGGGGTCGGGCCGAGGCGCGCCGAGACGCTGACCCGCCTCGGCATCCGCAGCGCCTTCGATCTCCTCCTCCACCTCCCGCACAGGTACGAGGACGCGACGACCGTGGCGAGCATCTCCTCGCTTGAGCCGGGCGACGAGGCCACGATCATCGGGCGCGTCGTCTCCAAGGGGGTGATCCGTACGCGACGGTCCCTTCGCGTCTTTCACGCCGTGCTGCGCGATGACACCGGTCAGGTCGAGTGTGCCTGGCCTGGACGCCCGTGGCTCGACCGCTCCATACGCAGGGGACAGCTCCTTCTGGCCACCGGCCCCGTCCGCTTCTATCACGGACGCCAGATGCAGCCGCGAGAGCATACCGTTCTCGCCGAGGAGGATGAGCTCGAGGGCGAGACCGGCTCCTCGGGACGGGTCTTCCCGGTATATCCGGCCACCGAGGGGCTCTCCCATCGTCAGATTCGCGCGATCATCCAGGAGAACCTACCCCGCCTGCTTCGGGACGCGTCGGGCAGAGAGGCCTTCGACGCGCGCTGGCGCGCCGAGCTCGGAGTCCCCGGGCTGAGAGACGCGCTCGCAACCCTGCACGGACCGAGCTCCCTCTCGGAGGTCGAGCCGGCTCGACGGCGGCTGGCGTACGAGGAGCTCTTCTACCTGCAGCTCCTTCACTCCCGAGCCCGGCACAGACATCGTCTGGCCCAGCAGGGGATCCGGTTCTCGGGCGCTCGAGTGCTGACCGGGAAGTTCCTGGCCGGGCTCCCGTTCCGGTTGACGGCGGCGCAGCAGCGTGCCTGGGGCGAGATCGAGGCCGACATGGAGCAGGAGCCGCGCATGTATCGCCTGCTCCAGGGCGATGTTGGAAGCGGAAAGACCGTCATCGCCGCGCTGGCGATGCTGAAGGCCGCCGAGAACGGGCGTCAGGCCGCGCTCATGGCTCCGACCGAGCTTCTGGCCGAGCAGCACCATCGCACACTGTCGGAGCTGATGAAGAGCGTCGGAATACGTCCTCGCATCCTCACCGGGTCGGTCACCGGCTCGCGCCGGGAGAGCGCTCTCAGCGAGATCGAGAGCGGCGAGGCGGCCGTCGTGGTGGGCACGCACGCACTCATCCAGGATGCCGTGCGCTTTGGTGCGCCGGGGCTCGTGGTGATCGACGAGCAGCATCGATTCGGGGTGGAGCAGCGGCGAACCCTGCGGGAGGCGGGCGAGAGCACCGACGCCCTCGTGATGTCGGCCACGCCGATCCCCCGCTCGATGGCGCTCACCCTGTACGGAGACCTGGACCTTTCCGTGCTTGACGAGTTGCCGCCGGGCCGTACGCCGGTGAAGACGGGGGTGCGGGGTGAGAGGAGCCGCGAGGCGGCGTTCGACTTCCTGGAGGGGCAGCTCGAGCAGGGCCGCCAGGGCTACATCGTCTACCCTCTCATCGACGAATCGGAGGTTCTGGACGTGAAGGCCGCGACGCTGATGCACGAGCGGCTCGTCGAGCGCTTCAGCGGCTTAGAGGTCGGGCTCATCCACGGCCGTCTCGCCGCGGCCGAGAAGGAGCGGGTGATGCGCCGGTTCGTGGGGGGCGAGGTCCAGCTTCTCGTGTCCACCACCGTCATCGAGGTCGGGATCGACGTGCCGAACGCGACCGTCATGTTCATCGAGGACGCGGAGCGCTTCGGGCTCGCGCAGCTGCACCAGCTCCGGGGCCGGGTCGGGAGGGGGCAGCACGCGAGCTACTGCGCGGCCTTCTACTCCGGGAAAGAGCCTCCGGAGCGGCTGGAGATCTTCGCCGGCACCACCGACGGCTTCGAGCTCGCGCGAGCGGACCTCCGCCTGCGAGGCCAGGGGAACCTGTTCGGCGAGCGTCAGCACGGGGCGCCCGAGCTCAGGTTCGCCGATCTCGAAAAGGACGCCGATCTCCTCGAGCACGCATGGCGCCGGGCGCGCGAGATCGTGGAGGAGGATCCCGAGCTTCGAGCTCGGCCACACCGCCCGTTCGCCCGAGAACTCGCCGAGCGCTACGGCCGACGCGAGTCCCTGTACGAGGTGGGATGAGCGGCTCCGGCCTTGACCTTGGATCGGCCCGCCCGCAGAGTGGGGCGTCCCCTATCCGCTCCCAGATTCGACAGGTGTGATGTCCTTCGAGGATACGACGTCCCAGCCGGCTTCCGCCGACAGCGTTGACATCCGCGATCTGAGCCTCCACACGGGCGAGACCGTCCGGCTGCGAGGCTGGGTCCGGAAACATCGGTCGAGCGGAAAGATCCTTTTCGTCATCCTGCGCGACGGCACCGGGGAGGTGCAGGTCGTGTTCGCGAAGGACGAGGTGGACGGATCCAGCTGGGAGACGGCGGAGGCTCTCGCCCACGAGGCCAGCATCGAGGTCGATGGCGTGGTTCGGGAGGACGCGCGCGCTCCCTCCGGATACGAGATCACGGGACGTCGGGTCGAGCTGATCGGCCCTTCCCCGGAATTCCCCATCCAACCCAAGGAGCACGGCACCGATTTCCTGCTCCAGAACCGACACCTGTGGCTGAGGAGCCCGAGACAGGCCGCGATCATGCGGGTCCGGGACGAGGTGGTGCGGGCGATCCGGGACTTCTTCCACGAGCGGGATTTCGTCCTCGTCGACACCCCGATCCTGACCGGGGCAATCGGCGAATCGGCCGGCACGCTGTTCGAGACCGAGTACTTCGACCTCGGCAAGGCGTACCTCGCCCAGACGGGGCAGCTCTACCTGGAGGCGGCCGCGGCGGTCCTCGGCAAGGTGTACTGCTTCGGACCGACCTTCCGGGCCGAGAAGTCGAAGACCCGCCGGCACCTGGCCGAGTTCTGGATGGTGGAGCCCGAGGTCGCCTGGCTGGACAGCGAGGGCAACATGGACCTCCAGCAGGACTTCATCACCTTTATCGTGACGCGCGTGCTGGAGAACCGGCGGGCGGATCTCGCGGTGCTGGAGAGAAAGGTCGAGAACCTGGAGGCGGTCCGTCCGCCCTTCGACCGAATCAGCTACACGGAGGCGGTCGAGTATCTCCAGGCGGGGGGGAGCGAGATCGAGTGGGGATCGGACCTGGGCGCGGAAGACGAGACGACGATTGCCGAGGGGCGCTCGGTGCCCGTCTTCATCTACGACTATCCGAAGCGGGCCAAGGCCTTCTACATGAAGGAGAACCCGGAGGACCCGCGAACCGTCAAGTGCAACGACCTGATCGCGCCCGAGGGATACGGCGAGATCATTGGCGGCAGCCAGCGCGAGGATGACCATGACCGGCTGCTGGCGAGGATCCGGGAGGAGGATCTCCCTGAGGACGCGTACGACTGGTACCTGGACCTTCGACGCTACGGGACGTTTCCCCACAGCGGGTTCGGCCTGGGCGTGGAACGCACGGTCGCCTGGATCTGCGGGCTCGACCACCTTCGCGAGGCGATCGCCTTCCCGCGGCTCATGACCCGCCTGAAGCCCTAGCGCTGCTACGCCTTCGTCGGCGCGCCTTGCCGAAGCGAACGACTGGCCCCTCCTTTCCTCGCGTCGATACGGCGTCCGCGCCGGACTTCGGCGACCGCTACCCCTCGTCGGCCGGCTGGAACCGAGATTGCACTGTCTTTCCTGAGCTTCTGATCGACCGCGCGGCAACCCGCATATCTGCTCGGAAGTTGCCGCTCGACGGCGGTAATATCGGCCGAATCCTGCGGCAACTCGCATGGATAGCGGCGAAAAGCGAAGGGCGGGCACGAACGCCGAATGAGCAAGGAAAAGCGCACCGCCACGTCCCAAAGCGCCGAGGGCGGCGAGAACTCCGCCAAGGACGCAAAATCCTCCGCCAAGGGCTCGAGGAGCTCGGTCGAGCGCCGCAAAGCCTCCGGCAAGGGGGCTGGACCCTCCGGCGGCTCAAAGGCTCCGAAGGCCTCACAGGCCGCCAAAGAGGCCTCGTCGGATGAGCAAGCCTCCGAGATGATCGGACTGTATCGGGATCTGGCTGCCGACCTATCGGAGGCCGAGGATCTCTCAGAGGCCGTTTCACGGACGCTGGAGCACTTCTGCCGCTTCGACTCCTTCGCTGCCGGCTACGCATCCGTCGATCCTCTGACCGACTCACGAACGGAGACGTGGTGCACAGCGGAAGAGGGCCGATACGACGGCCTCCGAGAGGCACTGGGTCGCTGGCACGAACGGGATGGCTACCTCCAGCCGGCCGGGTGGAACTCACCGGCGACCACCGAGGCGGCCGGGACGCTCGTCGGCCGCGCGCTGGAATCGGGTCTTCCGGTCATGCTCGACGAGGTCGAAGCCGAGGTGCTGGAGGAAGGCGACGTGGTGCTCGAGTCGGGTCTGCGAGCGGCGTTCGCGTTTCCGGTGTTCTTCGGAAGCGAGGTCGTGGCCGTGGTCGCCTTCTTCGCTGAGGAACCGGGGCCGCTCTCCGAACCGCTGGGACAGGCCGTTCAGTTCGCGCTCCGACAGCTCGAGGTCGTGGCCGGCAGCGAGCGGGCGGACCGGGCGGTCCGAGTGGCCGCGAGGCACGCTCGAGCGCAGGCCGCGGAGTTGAACGAGATGGCGGTGCGGCTGCGGGACAGCGGCTCCCAGGGCGGGGATGGGATGTACGATGCGCTGACCGGGTTTCCTCGGCGGCGCCTTCTTCTGGACCGGCTTCAGCAGGCGTTGCGACGCCGGCAAAGGAGCCCGGACGTACAGTTCGCCGTGTCCTGCGTCGGCTTCGAAGGACTGCGGCAGGTGCGAGACCGTCTCGGGCTGAGGGCCTCCGAGGAATTCCTCCTTGCCCTGTGTCGTCGCATGGAATCCGCGGTGCGTCCGGCAGACACGATCGCCCGCACCGGTGAGGACGAGTTCACGATCCTCCTGGAGGACACTGACGGCCTGAAGGACGCCAATTCCGCTGCCCAGCGCATGCAGGACGCCATCCGCCGGCCCTACCGTCTCGACGATGAGGAGGTGAGCGCCGGTGTCAGCATCGGTCTTGCGCTGAGCCACCCTGGCTACGAGTACGCGGAGACGATCCTCCGGGACGCCACGGCCGCCCTGCGCGCCAGCCGCGCCTTCGGCGACGAGCATCCGAGAGTGTTCGACATGGCCGAGCAGCCCCGCTCCTACAGCGCTCGGCCTCACGAGGAGGACCTCGCCGAGGCGCTGCGAGACGGCGAGATGGCGCTCGAGTACCAGCCCGTGGTATCGCTCCGTAGTGGGCGCGTGGCGGGCTTCGAGGCTCGCGCCAAGTGGATGCATCCAGAGCGTGGCAAGTTGGCTCCGGAGCAGTTTCTCCCGGAATCCGGGGCAGGACCGGTCGTCTCGGCCTTCCTGTCCTGGAGCCTGCGCCAGGCCGCGACGCAGGTAATCGAGTGGCGAAGGGAACGGCCGGGCTCTCCGCCGTATGCGGCGCTCGTGCTTTCCTCCGAGCAGTTCTACAGTCCGGACCTCGTGACGGAGACGTGGGATGTCCTCACCAACACAGACCTGGACGGAGACCTTCTCAGGCTCGTGGTCCAGGAAGGCGTTCTCGCGCAGTCTCCGGGTCAGGCGGCCCAGATCCTGGCCAGCCTCGGCGCTCTCGAGGTGGGCGTCGTGATGGAAGGATTCGGCACCGGATACTCCTCGCTTCCCAACCTGCACCGCCTGCGGCCGCGCGGCCTCGTTATCGACCGTGCGTTCCTGGTCGGAGCGTCGAATCGACCCACCCAGTGGTTGGTGGCGCGGACCATCATCGAGCTCGCCAGGATCATCGAAGCGGAGGCGATCGCGGCCGGGATCGAAAACGGGGATCAGTTGTCCAGGTTGTTTCAGCTGGGCTGCCAGCGGGCGCAGGGTCCCTACTTCGGCGGCGGTCTGGATGCCGGCAAGACGCGAGCCCTCCTCAAGGAGGGGTTCGGTGAGGAAGTGAAGTCGCTTCGCAGCCCGATGGAGGGTGGGGTCGCCGGATCGCCTTTCACGCGCTTCCTGGAGGAGCGGAGCTAGCGTAAAGTCTCAGAAATCACTGAAGACGGTACACTAAGCCCGCTCTCGCTCCTCACGCTTCACGCTCTCCCACAACGTATCCAGCTCCTCGAGCGAGACGCGGCGCGGGTCGATGCCCTGACGCTTCGCCCGGGAGAGAAGCTCGCCGAAGCGCCGCTCGAACTTCTCCGTGGCGCTCGACAGGGCCGGGCCTGGCGGCACATCGCATAGCCGGGCGACGTTGACCGCCGCGAACAAGAGATCTCCTACCTCCTCTTCGACGGCTTCGCTCACGGCTTCTACAGCGGCCTTGCCAGCGTCCTCGCCAGCGTCTTCTGAAGCGGCTTCGCCGATGG
>JAUWDL010000368.1 GCA_030608825.1 Gemmatimonadales bacterium | reverse complement strand
GAATGGAGGTGGCCGAGGCGGAACTGGCCGCCGCACAGGAGACCCTGCGCATGCTCGAGGCCGGACCAACCACGACCGAACTTGCTGTCCAGGCAGCCTCCGTGGACGAGGCGGCGGCCCATCTCGAGTTGGCCGAGGCCCATCTGGCCGAGTGCGTCATCACCGCGCCCTTCGCTGGGGTGATCACGAAGGTGCATGTCCGCCCCGGCGACCTCGCAACTGCCCGGAGCCCGCTGGTGGAGATGTTCGCGCCGTCCTCGCTGGTGATACGGTTCTCCGTACCTGAGGCCCACGCGGCTGCGGTTCGACAGGACATTCGGCTTACAGTCGTCCTCGACGCCCACCCTGGACGCCGGCTCTCGGCCCGGGTGGTGCGAGTGTATCCCGAACTGGATAGGCGTATGCGGACGCGCACCGTCGAAGCTGAGATCGCGGACGCGCCGGGCCTCTTGCCCGGGATGTTCGGAAGGGTGACGTTGCCCCTGGAGACGGCCAACGACGCCAGCGTCGTCCCCAGCGAGGCGGTGGTCGTCGCGCCGAACGGTCAGAGGCTCGTCTTCGTGGCCGAGAACGGCCGGGCGGTCCAGCGCCGGGTCGTCGTCGGCATTGAGGCGGAAGGCCTTGTGCAACTGCTCGAAGGCGTTGAGGTCGGCGAGAAGGTGATCGTCGCAGGCAATGAGAAGCTCAAGGATGGCGCGGCGATAGGGCTCGGCGAGCCGAGTCGGGCAGACGGTTCCGGTCCCGACAGGGGACAGGCGCCTGGGCCTGCGGGGGAGCCCGCCAAGAGGAAGGCCGCCAGCCCACAGGGGGCACGACCATGAAGATCACGCAGTACGCCGTCCATCGCCGGCTGGCTACCAGTGCGATTGTCCTGGCACTGGTGGTGCTGGGGCTATACGGCCTCTGGCGGCTGCCGGTGGGCTTCCTTCCGGATGTGACCTATCCCCTGGTCAGGATCACCGTCTGGTGGCGCGGGGCCACGCCGGAAGAGATCGACAGGAACATCGCTGATCCCATCGAGCGGCAGATGGCGACGGTCGACAGGCTTGATTCCCTCGACTCCTCATGCATCGAAGGGATGTACCAACTCAACGTTAACTTCAGGTACGGCGCCGACGTGGACGTGGCGTACCAGGACGTTGTGGCCGCCATGAGCCGGGCCGCCCGTCAATTGCCCGACGGCATCGAGCCGCCGCTCGTCTTCAAGACCGATCCCTCCCAGCTCCCCGTCCTGCAACTTACCGTCCATTCAGACCGGTGGGACCTGGTGCAGTTGCGCGACTGGGCGGACAACTGGCTTCAGGATCAACTCCTGGCCGTCCCCGGAGTAGCAGGCACCGAGATCGTCGGCGGGCTGAAACGAGAGATCCGCATCCTGCTCGATCCGGTCGCAATGGAGAAACACCGGATCGCCCTCGACACCGTGATCAAGCGCCTGGCCGCCGAGAACATCGAGCAGTTCGCCGGGCGGGTGAGAACCGGGCGCAGGGAAATCATCGCCCGGACCACCGGCGAATACCGCGACCTGGACGAGATCCGTTCCATTGTCCTCGCCAGGGAAGGACAGGCGAAACTCTACCTGCGCGACGTCGCGGAGGTGGTCGATAGCCACGAAGAGGTGCGCATCATCACGCGGCTTGACGGCAAGCCCTGCGTCAAGCTCTCCGCCCTCAAACAGGCCGACGCCAACACCGTGGAGGTGGCCAAAGCAGTCAGTCGGAAACTGGCCGATCTGGAACCGGTGCTCCCGTCGGGCCTTCGTCTGGGCATGGTGGAGAACCAGGCCACTTATGTCGAGGCGGCGCTGGCCGGCGTCCGCAATGCGGCCATTCAGGCGGCGGTCCTGCTGATCATCGTTGTCTACCTCTTCCTCGGCAGCTTCCGCCAGGTGATCGTGATGATCATAGCCATGCCGCTGACGCTGGTGCTCAACTTCGGCCTGATGAAACTGGCGGGTTTTTCGCTGAACATCTTCTCCTTGGGCGGCCTGGTCATCTCCATCGGCGTCGTCCTGGACAACTCCATCCTCGTTCTCGAGAGCGTCACCCGTCGGCGTCACGAGCGGCCGGAGACGAGCCCGTCTGCGCAGGCCGTTGACGGCACGGCTCAGGTCGGTCCGGCCGTCGTCGCCGCAACGCTGTCGTTCCTGGCCCTCTTCATCCCCTTCCTTCTGGTTCCCGGGCTCACCACTCTGCTGTTCCGCGAACTCATCCTGGTCATGGCGGGCATCGTCGTGATCAGCCTGACGGTCGCGGTTACGCTCACGCCGATGCTCACGGCTGTGCTGTTCGGCCGAAGCCACCACGCGCGCGAAAAGAAACGTTTCGAGCGCTTTTTCCGCCGAGTCACGGAGGGGTACGGCCGGCTGCTCGGGTGGGTGTTGAGGGGCCGCTGGATTGCCGCGCCGGCATTCCTGGGGGCGCTCTTGCTCGGGTTCTGGGTGATGGGACGGTTGGGCGGCGAGTTCCTGCCGCCCGTGGATGACGGCCGCATCATGATCAAGGTGCGCCTGCCGACTGGCGCGGCGGTCACCGAGACGGATCGGGCTCTTCGCCAGATCGAGCAACGGCTGGGCGAGGACGAGCTGATCGAAAGCCGCTTCACGCTGGTGGGCGGGTTGGTCCGGGGCCTGTATACCTACGAGATCGCCAACGAGGGAGAGATAGACATACAGCTCGTGCCCCGCGCCG
>JAUWDL010000026.1 GCA_030608825.1 Gemmatimonadales bacterium | reverse complement strand
CTCCAACCTTTCCGCGGGTGTCGCATGATTCGGGACGTGGCGTCGGTGACCTGGAAGGAGTGGCGCGAGCTCACGGCGGCCGAGGGTTGGGAGTCCGGTCTGCTCGGTCTCGTGCTTTTCGTCGGCCTGCTCGGTCTCTTTCTGCCATATCAGGTGGGGAGGAGCTGGCTGAGCGCGCCCTGGGTCATGCTGTTCTGGATCTGGATCCCGATCTTTCTCATGACGACCGTGACGGCGGACACGTTTGCCGGTGAACGGGAGCGGGGGACTCTGGGGAGCCTGCTCGCTACTCGGCTTCCGGACAGGGCGATTCTGGCGGGGAAGATCGCCGCCGCGGTCACCTACGTTTGGGGGGCGACGCTCTTGAGCGTGCCGCTGAGCCTGATCGCGATCAACTTGAAGGCGCCCGGCCCGCTCGCCTACTACACGCCCGGCCAGCTGGGCACGGTGGCCGCGCTCGCCCTGCTCTCATCCATCTTCGGGGCGGCGCTGGGGGTGCTCATCTCCCTGCGCTCGCCGACGGTGCGCCACGCTCAGCAGACCTTCAGTCTGGGCGTTCTGGTGGCCTTCGTGTTACCGGTTTTCGGGCTTCAGATGCTCCCTGCCGCCAGCAAGACGGGGCTGATCCAAGCGCTGGTGTTCGGTGAGGCAGGGCGGGTCGCCCTGGTCCTGGCCGCGGTCTTCATCGTGTTGGATGTGCTGCTTATCACCGCGGCCATGGCTCGGTTTCGCAGGGGCCGCCTCCTTTTGAACTAGAGTCGGACCGGAGTAACGGCAGTAAGGGGTAGAAGTAATGTCGATGTTGGAATGGAGCCGCGATGCCCATCAGGTGACGCGAAACAACGGACGGGAGGATCCGGAGCTCGCGGCGCTCCGGGCCCGCGGACACTCCCTGCTCGCGGCCAACTGGCGGGTGCGGGTTCGAGGCGTTAGGCGGTCTCCGGTGCGGCCTCTCGGCGTGGAGCTGCCGGCCCCGTCCCTCAACGAGGAGGGGGAGACAACGGACGTCGAAACCCGCGGATCCACGAACGGAACCGCTCCGCGCCAGGAAACGCATGGCGAGAACCGAAGCCGGAAGAGCGCCGAGGCCGGCGTCCTGGTGTTCCCCGAGATCGTGCTTCCGCCGCCGGAGAAGCCCGTGCGAGGCCCTCTTTCGTGGGCCTACTGGTCGGCCCGCCGCAAGTAAGCCGAACCCGGAAGCACGACCGGCCCGGAAGATCCTCGCCACATCCAGTGGTCGTGCCACATCGTCTCGGCCCTTAGATTCCGGGCCATGCATGGATGCCCGTTTTGCGAGCTGTCCGAGGAGCGGATCCGCATCGAGGGAGAGCACGGTTTCGTCGTCCGAGACGGCTACCCGGTCGCGGCGGGGCATCTTCTCATCGTTCCCCGCCGCCACGTCGAGAGCGTCTTCCACCTCTCTCAGCCTGAGCAGGACGAGCTCTGGGAGCTCACGGCGCGCGCGCGAGGTCTGCTGATTCGGGAGGCCCGGCCGGAGGGCTTCACGATCGGCATCAACGACGGACTCGCCGCCGGCCAGACGGTCCCTCACGCCCACATCCACGTGATCCCCAGGCACATCGGTGACGTGGCGGATCCGACCGGGGGCATCCGCGCGATCATCAGCCCGCGAAAGGCGCGCTACTGGGAGCGTTCCTGACCGATGCGCCTCATACGCGAGCTGGAGGGGCTGCAAGCGGAGCGAGGTTGTCTGGACGAGGCCTCGCTCCGAGAGCTGTCCTCCCGCCTGGGCGTTCCGCTCTACCGTTTGGAAGGCCTGGTCTCCTTCTATCCCCACTTCAGGACCGAACCGGCACCACCGGTCACGATCTCGGTTTGCCGAGACATGAGCTGCCACCTGGCGGGGCCCGAGCACGTCGCCGACGCGTTGAGGGAGGAGCTTGGCGGCACGGAGGGTCTGGCCGTCGAGGAAGCCTCTTGCCTCGGATGCTGCGAGCTGGCCCCGGCGGCGAGGGTCAACGGGCACCCCTGCCAGCTGCAGGACTCGGCGGAGTTGGCCTCCTCCATGGCGGGGGGCGACCCCGGTCTTGGCGGCGATGAGCGAGATGAGCGGGAGTGGAAGAGCGATCCATATGGCGAGGCTGAGCGCTACGGCGTTCTGCGAGCCGCGCTGGAGTCCCCGTCGCCGACCGACGAAGCGGAGCGGATCGTGGATGCGCTGCAGGAATCGGGGCTTCGCGGCATGGGCGGAGCGGGCTTCCCGACCGGACTGAAATGGAAGCTCGTTCGGGGTGAGGAGGCGCGGCCGAAGTACGTCGTGTGCAATGCCGATGAAAGCGAGCCGGGCACCTTCAAGGATCGCGTGATCATGGAGGAGCTTCCACACCTCGTCGTGGAGGGGATCGCTCTCGGCGCCTTCGTCGTGGGGGCGGAGAAGGGCATCATCTACCTCCGGCACGAGTATGGACGGGCGAAGGCGGCGCTGGAGGCCGAGCTCGACCGGGCCCGGGTCGCCGGGCTGCTCGGAAGCGGCGTTCTCGGCAGCGATTTCAGTCTCGAGATAGAGATCTTCGTCTCACCGGGCGGATACATCCTGGGCGAGGAGACCGCACTGCTCGAAGCCCTGGAGGATCGGCGCGGCGAGCCGCGGAACAAGCCGCCCTTCCCAGGTCAGGTGGGCCTTCGCGGCCGTCCCACGCTGATGAACAACGTGGAAACGCTGGCGCTGGTCCCGGGAATACTGCGCCGGGGCGTCCCTTGGTGGCAGTCGGCCGGGAGGGACGGGCATGCGGGGCTGAAGTTCATCTCGGTGTCGGGCCATGTGGAGAAGCCGGGTGTCTACGAGATCCCGACGGGAACGGCGGTCGCCGAGCTGATCGAGCTCGCCGGCGGCGTCTCGGGGGGTCGGGCGCTGAAGGCCTTCGCGCCCGGCGGGGCCTCATCCAACTTCCTCCCCGCCGATCACGCGGACGTCCCGATCGATTTCGCCACGATCGAAGAGAGAGGCAGCATGATGGGGTCGGGTGCGCTCGTCGTGGTGGCCGAGGGCACACCCCTGCTGCCTCTCGCGGCCAATGTGGTTCGTTTTTTCCGCAACGAGTCGTGCGGGAAATGCGTTCCCTGTCGCCTCGGCACTCAGAAGGCCACGGAGATGATCGAGGCGACGCTCGAGAGCGGGGTACCCCTCGACTGGTCGGTGATCCGGAAGCTGAATCTCCTGCTCGGCGAGACATCGATCTGCGGTCTCGGGTACGTGGCGTTGAACCCGCTCATCTCGGTAGCCGAACACTGGCCCGAAGAGGTCCCCGGGTGCTCCGCCGAAGCTCCAGAATAGGGTCAGGATAGGGTATCGTGGCGACACGGCGCAGCGGTGAGCAGATGATCAGCCTGAGTATCGATGGGCGGGCGGTCCAGGTTCTGCCGGGAGCGACGATTTGGGAAGCGGCCCGGTTGCTGGGTATTGGCCTTCCGGTCCTCTGTCACGACCCGAGGCTCGAACCTGTCGGCGTGTGTCGGTTGTGCCTCGTGGAGGTCGGCGAGCCCAAGCTGACGGCCGCCTGCGTCCGGGGTGCCGAGGACGGGATGGAGGTTCGCACGTCCTCGGAGCGGCTCGAGGCCTGCCGACGGGGTCTGGTGGAGCTCCTCCTGTCGGACTACCCGGTCGACGCCTCGGACCGACCCAAGACGGGGTCGGATGCCCTGGTGGAGTTGGCGGCGGAGTTGGGCGTGGATTGGCCCGCTCGACGCTGGAGCGGCGAAACGGGCGAGGCGCCGGGATCGCGGACCGAGCCCGCGGGCGGGATTCCGGCTGGCGACGGCCGAGCACTCGACGGCACTTCCAAAGTGATCTTCGTCGACCACCAGGCGTGCATCCTATGCGACCGCTGCATCCGCGGCTGCGACGACCTGCAGGTCAACGAGGTCATGGGCCGCACCGGAAAGGGCTACCAGACGAGCATCGCCTTCGATCTGGACGTGCCGATGGGAGAGAGCACCTGCGTATCCTGCGGGGAGTGCGAAAAGGTCTGTCCGACCGGCGCCCTGTCGCTAGTGGGGTGGGAAGGCCCGCCGAACGATGCGGCCGGATCCGGGGACGTGGGCTGGGAGGTCTTGTGACCACCACGACGCTGCTCGGCGAGCTGAAGAAGCGTGGCGTGAAGGTGCGCCGGAGAGGTGAACGGCTGCTGCTCAGCGACCTGCATGGCGCTCTGACGCCGGAGCTGCGGGCGGCGATCGACGCCCACCGCGAGGAGCTGCTCGCGACGCTCGACGGGGGCGAGCGATCCACGGTGAGGTCCGTCGACTCGGTCTGCCCGTACTGCGGGGTGGGGTGCGCGATCCGGTATTTCGTGGACGAGGCGGAGAACCGGATCCGGTACGCCGATGGTCGGGAGAGTCCCGTCAATCACGAGCGCCTGTGCGTGAAGGGGAGGTTCGGATTCGACTACACGAGCCATCCCCAGAGATTGCAGACCCCGCTGATCCGGAAGGAGTCCTCCTACCCGAAGGGGCCGCTCTCCACGGAGGTGCGCGGCGAGCGCAGGCGGCGATCCGGTGGGCTCGTCGACTACGAGGAGGTGCTGCCGCACTTCCGCGAGGCGACGTGGGAAGAGGCGCTGGATCTGGCGGCGACGCGGCTCGTGGAGATCCGTGACCGTGACGGATCCGGCGCGCTGGCGGGATTCGGGAGCGCGAAGTGCAGCAACGAGGAGGCCTATCTCTTTCAGAAGCTGGTGCGTGCGGCGTTCGGAACGAACAACGTCGACCATTGCACGCGGCTGTGTCATGCCTCGTCCGTCGCCGCCCTCCTCGAGACGATCGGATCGGGGGCGGTCACGACCGTCTTCGGTGATGTGCAAACTGCGGACGTCGCGTTGATCGCCGGCTCCAACACGACCGGCAACCACCCCGTAGCGGCCACCTTCATCAAGCAGGCGCGAAAGAGCGGGCGCACCAAGCTCATCGTCGTCGAGCCGCGGCGGATCGAGATGGCCGACCACGCGGACTACTTCCTCCAGATCAACCCCGGCACCGATGTCGTGCTCTACAACTCCTGGATGCACGTCCTCATCGAGGAGGGACTCATCGACGAGGCGTACATCGCAGATCGCACCGAGGGTTTCGAGGAGCTGAAAGCCGTGGTGGAGAGCTACTCCCCGGAGGTCGCCGCGGGAATCTGCGGGGTGGAGTCCGGCCTGATCCGGGAGGCGGCGCGCACCTTCGGCCGCGCGGAGCGGGCGATGATCTTCTGGGGCATGGGCATCTCGCAGCACACGCATGGTACCGACAACGCGAGGTGCCTCATATCCCTCGCCCTGATGACCGGAAACATCGGCCGCGAGGGCACGGGTCTTCATCCGCTGCGCGGACAGAACAACGTCCAGGGGGCGTCAGACGCCGGCGTCATCCCGATGGTCTACCCCGACTATCAGAGCGTCGCGGATCCGGCGGTACGCGAGAAGTTCGAGCAGGCCTGGGGCGTGGAACTGGACCCGAAGCCGGGCCTCACGGTGGTCGAGATCATGGGAGGGGCGCTCGACGGCGTGATCAAGGGCATGTACATGATGGGAGAGAACCCCTTCCTCTCCGATCCCAACGTGAACAAGGTGCGCAAGGCTCTCTCGAACCTCGAGTTCCTTGTCGTCCAGGACATCTTCCTCACCGAGACCGCCGAGTTCGCCGACGTGATCCTCCCGGCGACCAGCTTCTTCGAGAAGAGCGGCACGTACACCAACAGCGACCGTCGCGTGCAGGTGGGCCGCAAGGCTTTGCAGCCGCCGGGCGGTGCTCGTACGGATTGGGAGATCACGTGTGAGATCGGCGCCCGGATGGGCTATCCGATGGAGTACGGCTCGCCCGAAGAGGTGTTCTCGGAGTTCACCGCCCTCGCTCCCTCGTATGCCGGGCTCACCTACGACAACCTCGGGCTGACCGGAAAGCTGTGGCCGTGCCCGGATCCGAGCGAAGACGGCACCCAGGTTCTCTTCGGAGACCGCTTCCCGACGGCTAGCGGCAGGGGGAAGTTCGTGCCCGCCGAGTTCGCGCCGGCGAAGGAGCTACCGGACAAAGAGTATCCGTTCGTGCTCAACACGGGTCGGAGGCTCGAGCACTGGCACACCGGCACCATGACGCGCCGATCGCGCGCGCTTCACGCGATCCGGCCGGGGCCGGTGGCCGACATGCATCCCGCGGACCTGGAGGCGCTCGGCGTGGAGGACGGCGGGATCGTGGAGGTGGCGTCGCGGCGGGGGTCCATCGTGCTGCCCGCCGTGCCCTCGGACCGCATGCTGCGCGGCGCCGTGTTCATCCCGTTTCATTTCAGGGAAGCGGCCGCGAACCTGCTGACCATCGATGAGCTGGATCCGGTGGGGAAGATCCCCGAGTACAAGTTCTGCGCGGTGCGAGTCTCGCCGGCGTCTTGAGCGGAAGCGTCTATTCCGTGGGCGAAGAGGGCTCGCCGATCGAGGAGAACGCCCGTCGCGCCAGCGCCGTCAGCGTCTGAGGAGGCAGGTCCCCGACAAGAGCGTGCTCGAAGACGCCGTCGCGCCAGCTGACGATGCTGATCCCCCGCTCCGACGACGAGCGAAACTCAGTCTCCCCGACCGGTGCTTCGCGCGTCGGTACGCGGTAATGGGCAATCGTGTGCTCGCCGATGGCGTACTCGACCATCGCCGCCTGCCGGTCCGCCAACAGGCACACCATCGCACGCGTCATCCGGCCCTCAACCAGCGTCACGGGGAGTACGCCGACGCCCATCTCCTGCAGGAAGAAGCGCGAGACCGCGGCCGGATCCGGCGAGTGGATGGCGTGGTCCTGGACGGCCCGGTTCAGGTAGTCCTGCGCGTAGGCCTCCCGGATATCACCAGGGGCACTCGTACGAACGATCGCTCCCGCCGCCAGGAGAAGGACGACGGCGGCCGCGACCGCCGCCCCCTCCCTCCGAACGCGTGCGGGAAGGCGGGTCAGTCGAAGAACCTCGCTCGCCTCGGACGGCTCCTGTTCTGATCCGGTGCCGCTTCCCGCCGCTTCGAGTCTTGCCTCTCTGGCGATCGCTTCGCGGACCCGCTTCCGCAGTCTCTCCGGCGCACGCGCTCCGGTTCCATAGGTGGACACGGCGCGGACCAATGCCGCGTCCCGGGCGAAGAACTCGCGGCATTCGGCGCAATGGCCGAGGTGCATGCGAGCCGCTTCATCCTCCTCGGAGTACGCTCTGGGCTGTTCCAGGGGCCAAAGCGTCTCCCGCACCGCCTCGCAGTTCAGGGCGTCGCGATACACAGCGACCCTCCTCTGTATTGCGACCTCAACTTACAGTAACACAATGACATAGACGTGCTTTTCCGAATCGCTTTCAACCGGTGGCGTCGACTTCCAACTCAATAACGCAGGAACCGCCTCAGCGGTTCACGTCAGCTGGGCCAGAAGACCGGAACGAGCAAAGTGGTGAGGATTCCGAGGAGGATGGTGAGCGGCGTACCGACCTTGAGAAAATCCGTAAAGCGGTAACCGCCCGGTCCATAGATGAGGACGTTGGTCTGGTAGCCCATCGGCGTCATGAAGGACGCCGATGCGGCGAACATGACCGTGATGAGCAACGCGTAGGGGTTCATTCCGAGCTGGGAGGCCACGAACAGGGCGATGGGGGCCACGACGACCGCGGTGGCGACGTTCGACATCACGGCCGTGAGCAGCGCGGTGATCACGTAGATGCCGGCGATCACGGCAGTGGGCGCCACCTGGCCGAGGCCCTGGCTGAGGGCGGTGACGAGCCATGCGGCCGCTCCGGTCGTCTCCATCGCGATGCCCAGGGGTAGCAAGCCGGCCAGCAGGAAGACCACCATCCAGTCCATCTCCGAGTAGATCTCGTCCAGTCGCACGCAGCTCGTGAAGACCATCAGAACGACTCCGATGAGTGCGGCAGGCATGATCGCCAAGAGGCCCGTGGTCGCGGCGGTTACCACGCCTAGGAGGATCCCCACCGAAACCAGGGCCCGAGGCCGATCTTGCACCGGCACTCCGACCATGCGGAGAGGAACGAAGCCCGGCTCCTCGGCGAGCGCATCCAGGGCCGGAACGGGCCCGTGGACCAGCAGCAGGTCGCCGAAGGCCAGACGCAGGCTCTCGAGCTTGTCCCGCATCGTGATGCCGTGGCGCTGAATGGCAAGGACCATGGCGCCGTGGCGCTGCTGGAATCGGGCTTCGCCCAGCGTGTGCTCGGCCAGCGTGCAATGAGGCCCGATCATGACCTCCATGAGCCGGGCGTTCTCCGAGATGAAGTCGATGGCGCTCTTGGCACGGCGAGCCGGCGGGTCCAGGCGCTCGCGGCGGGACAAGGTCAGCAGCTGCTGAGGCGTGCCCTGGGCATAGAGGATGTCCCCTTCGACGATGCGTCGTTCCGAGCCCGGTGCCCACACCGAGCGGTCGCCTCTTCCCAGTCCGAGGATCGAGACGCCGTAGCGCTCCCGCCACTTGAGCTCGCCGAGCGACTTGGCGATGGCGGCCGAGCCCGACTGGACGGCGAGCTCCGCCAGGAACTGGCGAACCTGGTACTTGCCCGAGAGGTCGGCCTCTCCCATGCGCCGCGGGATGAGCCAGCGGCCCACCGTGAACAGGTAGAGCATCCCCGCGGCGAGGTAGACGAGGCCGAGCGGGGCTATCGAGAACATCGTCAACTCGCTCAGGCCGTGGCTCTCGGCGATACCGTACACGACGAGGTTCGTGGACGTGCCGACCAGGGTCACGGTCCCGCCCAGAATGGCGGCGAAGGAGAGCGGCATGAGATAGCGCGACGGAGCCTCGCCCTCCTGGTAGGCCAGGGAGAGAAACACCGGCAGGAAGACCACGACGACGGCTGTGTTGTTCAGGAACGGCGAGGTCCCGGCGACGACCAGGCAGAGGATGGCGAGCCGCATCTGGGGAGGGCCGAGAGGTGCGGTGAGCGCCCAACGCGCGATCGCGGCGATCACGCCCGTCTTTACGAGGCCCAGGCCGAGGATCAGCATCGCGGCCACCGTGACCGTCGCCGTGTTGCTGAACCCGGACACCGCCTCGGCGGGCGAGATGATGCCTCCCACCAGGAGAACCACGGGGATCGCGAGGGCGACCTGGTCGATCGGGTAGCGTTCGCTCACGAACAGCACGAGCGCCACCGCGATAACGACGAAAACGAAGCCGATCTCCCAGGTCATACACGAGCCCGTCGGAGGTAAGGCGTCGCCCGTCCCACGTTGGCGGCGACGCCAAGGCCCGAAGATACGGAGGAGGGCCGGACTCGTGCCAACCGGCCCGCAGGTGGGTATACTAAACCAAGAGGCTCGCGTGCTCAGCAGGAGTCAAATCGCCGTTGCGGCGTATACCCAAGAATTGGGCTACCGTGAGACTCATGACGGGCGGAGTCGTGCGATGTCTCCGCCCGCTTTACATCCGGTCCGGAGCATCAGCTCCGGGGACGGCTTCCCGCGTTGCGACGATTCGCCGGCTCGCGTCCAGCGGTCCGAGAGCAGGGCGCCTCGGTCGGCTCGAGAATGTTTCATCGCAGACAGGACCCTGGAGTGGACGTGGATAACGACACGGACAGAG
>JAUWDL010000270.1 GCA_030608825.1 Gemmatimonadales bacterium | reverse complement strand
CCGCGATGGCCAAGGAGACCCTCGACCGGCTGTTCGTGGAGAGCGCCGGTTCGAAGATCCTGTATGACAAGGCACACGGGTACGCGGTGTTTACGGGCACGCAGACTGCCCTCGCGCTATCGGGTGGCCGTGGGAAGGGCTTGGCGGTGGATAAGAAAAGCGGAGTTCGCACCTATATGAAGATGACCTCTGTGGGCGTGGGCATCGGAGTGGGAATCCAGAAGCTGAAGACGGTATTCCTCTTCGAGACGAAAGAGAAGTTCGACGGCTTCGTCAAGGGCGGTTGGGAAGGCGACTCGGCTGCCGGCGCCGCCGCCGGCGTGGACGGTGCCGCCGCAGCACGCTCCTTCACGAACGGGATGACCTTTTACCAGCTCAACGACAAGGGCCTGATCGCCCAGGCGAGCGTAAAGGGCACGAACTACTCGAAGAACGACAAGCTGAACCCTGGCGGCTAGGGGTCACGACCCTCTTCACGTAGACGCGAGGAGTCCGCTCTCGCAGCGGGCTCCTTTGATCGGGTGGTATCGATTGGGCGGTCTCCCTCCAACGAGCGGTTCGGACATGATCGGTAGAGGCTGGTCCACGCTTAGCGTCACGCTGGTCCTGGCCCTCTCTGCTTCCGCGGCGAGCGCGGCGCCGAGAGCTCCGGTCGGGGTGCAGGAGACCCCGACCTCGACTCCGCAGGCCGAGGCCGCCCAGCAGCCAGAGAGGCCCCCACAGCAGGTCGGCGCGGTCGACTCCGCGAGCGTCCGCTTTGGCGGGAGCGTGCTGTTCGCGGTGCGGGGAATCCCCGGGTTCCCTGCCGGTGAGCGGGCGCGGACGATCGCGGCTCGGATCAACGAGATGGCCCGCGACCGCTCGTTCGATCTTGCCGATGTGCGTACCAAGGAGACCGAGCTCGGAACCGCGATCGTGGCACGCGACGACCTGTTGGTCCTCGTCACGGGCGTCGACGCGCAGCTGGTCGGCGCTCCGAACAGCTCGGCGCTCGCCGACCTGTACACGATCCGAATTCGGGAAGCCGCCCGACGGTACCGAGCCGATCGCGAGGTCGGTGTTCTCTGGCTCCGGGCACTTTACGCGCTCGGAGCGACCCTGGTCCTCGCTCTCGCCCTTTTGGCCCTGCGTTGGCTCGGGCACAAGAGCCTTGCCCTTGAGCGACGGTATGCCGCCCGAATAGGTGGCGTGAGAATCAAGTCGGTGCAGCTCATCAGCACCAACCAGATCCGAGCCATCCTTCACGGCCTGCTTCGCATCCCTTTCGCCCTGGTCTCCCTATTCCTCGTTTACAGCTACCTGAACGGCGTGCTCAGGCTGTTTCCGTGGACGAGGGGAATCGCTGACAACCTTCTGCAGTACGTCCTCGATCCGCTGCGCATAATCGCGCTAGGGTTCGTGCGCTACCTGCCAAGCCTGATCTTCATCGTGATCCTGGTGCTCGTCGCGCGGCTGTTGCTCAAGGGCCTCAAGATCTTCTGGGACGCCGTGGCGCGCGGCACGGTGCAGCTCAGCGGGTTCGATCCGGACTGGGCGTTGCCCACCTATCGCCTGCTGCGGATACTGGTGGTGGCCTTCTTAGTGGTCGTCGCGTACCCGTACATCCCCGGTTCGGGCTCGGCTGCTTTCAAGGGAGTCTCGATCTTTCTGGGCGTGGTCTTCTCCCTCGGATCCTCTTCGGTGGTCGGAAACGTGATCGCCGGCTACAGCATGGTGTACCGCCGCACGTTCAAGGTTGGAGACCGGGTCCGCATTGGCGACCAGGTAGGCGATGTCGTCGAAATCCGATTGCTGGTCACGCACCTGCGCTCTCCCAAGAACGAGGAGATCGTCGTGCCGAACTCCCTCATCATCGGGAGCAACGTCGTCAACTACAGCTCGATCGCCCGACAGCACGGTCTTATCCTGCACACGACGGTGGGCATCGGCTACGAGGTCCCTTGGCGTCAGGTAGAGGCGATGCTGACCGAGGCGGCGGGTCGAACCAAGGGCCTGCTCAGGGAGCCTCCGCCGTTCGTGCTGCAAAGGGCGCTGGAGGACTTCCGCGTGACGTACGAGCTGAACGCGTACTGTGAGGATCCCGAACGGATGTATCCGCTATACTCTGAATTGCACCGAAACATTCAGGACGTGTTCAACGAGCACGGGGTGCAGATCATGACCCCGGCCTACGTGACGGATCCCGAGGAGCCCAAAATCGTTCCCCAAGACCGGTGGTACGAGCCGCCTGCTCGGACGGCGGCTGGGGACAACCCAACGCCCGAAGCCGCGCCGACCGGCTCGGCCCCGTCCCCCCGCGGCCGCCGACGGGCAAACCAGCTTCCCGAGTCATGACACTGAACCGCCAGGACAGAGAGTACATGTCCGTCGGTGTGTCCGTGGCATCGGGGTGCAAGCGCTGCTTCGAGGTTCACGTCAAGGAGGCGCGAGTCCAAGGGGTCGCGGAAGACGAAATCGTCCAGTCGATGAACATCGCTCTCGGGGTACGGGAACGTGCCCAGGCGATCATGAAGGAGCACGGGCTGAGCGTGCTCGGTCGTAAGCTGGCACAGCTTGTCGCCCGGACCGGGGAGGACGAAGAGGGCGGGGAAGCGGACGCCCACCCGGGCACGAGAATCGAAAGGCTCACGGCCGTGGCGTGCGCGTTCGCCGTGAACTGCGAGACGAGCCTCGAGCGGCACCAGGCCGAAGCACGGACCGCCGGTGCGACGGACGAGGAGGTCCAGGAGGCGGTACGGATCTCTCGGTTCATCAAGGGCAAGGCGGACTCGCTGTGCTGCAAGCGGATCTAAGGAGCCACAAACAGTCCCCGCTCGGATCGGTTTAGGGCACAGCTTCGGGGCGAAGGCTGCGAGATGAAGAACGGATACTATGCGGCGCGAAGCCGTGCGTTGCTGAGCGATTTCGACGAGACGGTGCGTCTTGCGCGAGCCAGATTGGCCTCCAGGTACGGGCAGGAGTTTACCGACACCGTTGCCCAAGAAGTCCGGAAGGAATACGAGCGGCTGATTCCTGAGCTCCCGTTCATCGCGGGAGCGCGAGCTCGGCCGCTCAACGCGTTCCTCCGCATCACGGCGCAGGAACTGGCCGTCTACCGAGTGATGAAGAGACGCGGAAAGAGCGCTGACGAGGCATGGGAGCTGTGCCACGAGGCGATCGTCGCACGGATGGACGAGTATCCGGCCTGGAAGGCCTGGATTCTCGGAAAGCTCATGTTCTCGGGGGCGATGAAGCGGCGGGTCGGGAAGCGAGCGGTGACCGGCGAGCAGCTGCGATTCGGCGACTTCGAGGTACGCTACCTGATCGGCGATGGAGAGAGC
>JAUWDL010000031.1 GCA_030608825.1 Gemmatimonadales bacterium | reverse complement strand
ACGGTTCGACACCGACACGGCCTACCTCCGACACCTCGTCGAGGAAGGCGCCCGAAGGCGCTACGGGGACCCGCTATCCGACGGCGTGCGGGAGCGGATGGAATACGAGCTCGACGTCATCGAGCGGACCGGATACGCCGGCTACTTCCTCATCGTCTGGGACTTCATCCGGGCCGCACGGGAGCGAGGCATCCCCGTGGGTCCGGGCCGGGGCTCGGCGGCCGGCTCGCTGGTGGCGTACGCGCTCCAGGTGACGGACGTGGATCCGCTCGAGTTCGACCTTCTCTTCGAGCGCTTCCTCAACCCGGACCGGATCTCGATGCCGGACATCGACATCGACTTCTGCTACGAGCGTAGAGGCGAGGTCATCGATTACGTGCGGGAGAAGTACGGCAACCGCTCGGTCGGCCAGATCATCACCTTCGGCACGATGAAGGCCCGCGCCGTCGTGCGGGACGTGGGCCGCGTCCTCGGCTTCGCACCGGCCGACACGGACCGGCTCGCCAAGCTGATCCCGAGCGGACCCGGATACTCGCTCGGCATCGAAGAGGCGGTCGAGAAGGTGCTCGAGCTCAAGGAGGCCTACGAGTCGGACCCACGCACCCGGAAGCTGCTCGACTACGCGGCTCGTATCGAAGGGCTCTCGCGCCACAGCTCCGTGCACGCCGCGGGCGTGGTGATCGCCCCCGGTCCGCTCGAGGACTACGTGCCCGTCTGCAGAGACGCGAAGAACGGAAAGAGCTCCGAGAGCACGGTCATCACGCAGTTCGACATGAACGCGCTCGAGGACGTGGGGATGCTGAAGATGGACTTCCTCGGCCTCCGCACCCTCACCGTGATCCAGTACGCGGTCGACGCCATCCGGGAGAAGGGCGTCGAGGTCGACTGGGACGAGATCGGCCTGGACGATCCGGCGGTCTACGAGATGCTCGCCACCGGCGGGACGTCGGGCGTCTTCCAGTTCGAGTCCTCGCTCGGAACCGACAAGCTCCGAGCGATGCGGTGCGACCGCTTCGACGACCTGATCGCCGTGAACGCGCTCATCCGACCCGGTCCGCTGGACAGCGGGATGACGGACGTCTTCATCCGCCGCAAGCGCGGCTTCGAGCCGGTCGCCTACCCGCACCCCGATCTGGCGGAGCTGCTGGAGCCGACGTATGGGGTGATCACCTACCAGGAGCAGGTGATGCGGGTGGCCAACCTGCTGGGCGGCTTCACGCTCGCCGAGGCGGACGTCCTTCGGAAGGCCGTCGGGAAGAAGGACGCCGCGCTGACAAAGAAGGTGCTGGGAGAGTTCGTCGAGAAGGCGTGCGAGCGTGGCATAGAGCGCTCGAAAGCCCAGGAGATCGCGGAGCTCATCCGCACCTTCGGCAGGTACGGGTTCAACAAGGCGCACAGCGTCGCCTACGCGATCCTTTCCTACCGGACGGCCTGGCTGAAAGCGCACCACCCGGCGGAGTTCATGGCCGCCCTTCTCTCCTCGCAGATCGACAGCACCGACGCTGTCGTCGGGTACATCGCGGAGACACGCAGCCTGGGGCTGGAGGTGCTGCCGCCCAGCGTGAACGAGTCAGGGTACCGCTTCACGGTGGTCGACAGCGACGAGATCCGGTTCGGATTGGGCGCGATCAAAGGCGTCGGTTTCTCCGCCATCAAGCACATCATCGACGCGCGGGAAGCGGGCGAGTTCACATCGCTCTGCGAATTCTGCCGCCGCATCGATCTCAGGCTCAACAACCGCCGCGTGCTCGAGGCGCTGATCGAATCGGGGGCTTTGGACGCCCTGGGCGACCGGGCGGCGCTGATCGCCGGTCTCGACGCCGCGCTCTCCGAGGCACAGGCGCGTCAGCGCGAGGAAGCGGCGGGGCAAACGACGCTGTTCGGTGAAGGACCGGCCAAGCGGCCCGACCCCCCATTGCCCGAAGTGCCGCCGTGGGGCGAGCGAGAGCGGCTGCAGCGGGAGAAGAAGGTGATCGGCTACTACACGTCCGGCCACCCGCTCGACCGGTACCGGGACCTGGTCAACCTGTACGCCCTCGAGGCGCACACCGTGAAGCTCGCGGAGCTCAAGGACTGCAAAGTGGAGGTCGCCTGCGTCGTGACCGATGCGACGGTGCGCGCCTCACGCCGCGACGGACGAGAGTGGTGTCGGCTCACGATCGAGGACTACCACGGAACGGCCACCGCCCTCGTCTTCGGGGATACCTGGATGAAGTACCGTGACCTGCTCACCCAGGATGCGCCGGTGCTCATCGAGGGCGCGGTCTCCGGCCGTTCGCGTGACGAGGACGACCCTCCCATCTTCGTAGACTCGGTCGCGCCTCTGGCGGAGGTGCGACGATCCGGTCAGGTGGGAATCCGCATCGAGCTCGACCAGGAGATGCCACCGGCAACCGACGTGTTCGACCGGGTGCGGGCCCTCGTGGAGGAATCGCCCGGAAGCGGTCCGCTGCTCGTCGAATGGAGGAAGGCCGGCAACGGCGCCACCCCGTGCTTCTCCTCGTCTCTTCGGGTGTCGCCGAACGCGGACCTGCTGGCGGATCTCCGCTCGCTCCTGGGCAACGATCACGTGCACCTGGCGCGCGGCTGACCGGGCGCGATTCGGCGGAGTACAGGACCAAGGAGGCTCGGGAGATGGAGGAGAAGACGAACCTCGAGCGGCCGGATGCCGCCGCGGGCCTCTCCCGCTACGAGCGCGTGAAGCTGGCCCGGCACCAGGAGCGCCCGTTCACGATCGACTATGTGAGCGACCTCTTCACCGAGTTCATCGAGCTTCACGGAGACCGGAACTTCCGTGACGATCCGGCGATGGTAGGAGGATGGGCGAACTTCCGCGGACGCAGCGTCATGGTGATCGGGCAACAGAAGGGCCGGGACATGAAGGAGAACGTGCACCGGAACTTCGGCTCTCCCCACCCGGAAGGGTACCGCAAGGCGCGGCGGCTGATGCGGATGGCCGAGAAGTTCGGCAAGCCAGTCGTCACCTTCGTTGACACGCAGGGCGCTTATCCCGGAATCGGCGCCGAGGAGAGAGGTCAGGCGGAGGCGATCGCCCGCAACCTGTTCGTCATGGCCGGGCTCCGGACGCCAATCATCAGCTGCGTGATCGGCGAGGGAGGCAGCGGCGGAGCCCTGGGCATCGCCGTGGCGGACCGGGTCCTCATGCTGGAGAACGCGATCTACTCGGTGATCTCGCCCGAGGGATGTGCCGCGATCCTCTGGCGGAGCCGCGACGAGGCGGAGCGCGCCGCGGAGGCGCTCAAGCTCACGGCCACCGATCTGCTCGATCTCGGCGTCGTCGATGAGCTGATCCCTGAGCCGGCCGGAGGCGCGCACATCGATCCCGGCGGCGCGGCCGAGCAGTTGGGCGAGGCACTGGCTCGCCATCTGGATGAGCTCTGCGCGATAGACGTCGAGGAGCTCGTCCTCTCGCGGCGAGAGAAGTACTACGGCATGGGCCGGTGGGAAGAAGTGCCGACCGAATGAGCCGCAACGGTTCGTCCGACCGCCCGCCGGACCGCCCGAAGCCGGTCAGGCCGACGCCCATCGCCGACCCGGCGCCAGTGGCCGACGCCTCGACCGCGGCCGGACCGACGCCCGTGCGCTCCGGAGGACCTAGCCAGCCCGCTCTGGAGTCGCCGCGGCCCATCGGCTTGACGGAGCTGCAGATCATCCTGGTGCGCTTCAAGGGCCTCCGGGATGAGTGCTTCTCCTTCCACAGCGCCGTGCCGGCACGGGAAGGCGAGCACGTGATCGTCGAGGCGGACCGAGGCCAGGATCTGGGCTTGGTGCGAAAGGCCGAAGACGGGGCAGCCGCCACCTGCGGCGGCGGCTGCGACGAGGTGGGCGACCGTCGGGTCGTTCCGCCCGAGAGGCGCGTCATCCGGCGGGCATCGCCCGCCGACGTGCTGCGCTCGCAGCAGCTGAGGGACGAAGAGGACCAGGTTCGCCGCCGGACGCGCGAGCTCGTGAAGACGCACAAGCTCAAAATGAAGGTGAGCGAAGCCGAGTGGCAGTGGGACCGTAACAAGCTGACTGTCTATTTCACCGCCGAGAAACGCGTCGACTTCCGGGCACTCGTCAGGGACATGGCGCGGACCTTCCGTACCAGGATCGAGCTCCGTCAGATCGGGGTTCGCGATGAGGCCAGGAGGCTGGGAGGGATGGGGCGCTGCGGCCGCGAGCTGTGCTGCCGGATGTGGCTGCCGGAGATACAGCCGGTAACGCTGCAGCTCGCGAAGGACCAGGGATTGTCCCTGAACCCGGCCCAGATCTCGGGTGCATGCGGGCGTCTGATGAACTGTCTGCGATACGAGCACGAGCTCTACGTTCAGGGCAGGAAGCGATTCCCGCGCGTCGGGCAGACGCTCGAGACGTCTCGCGGCCCGGAAGAGGTCACCGGCTGGAACCTTCTCAAGGAGACGGTCTCGCTTCGTGATCGGAGCGGGCAGCTGCGCACGGTGCCGCTCGAAGAGCTCAAACAGGAGTCCAAGGCGATCCGCGGCCGCAGGGGAGAGGGACGCCCAAGCGACACCCCACCGATCACCTGAGAGCCCGCTCCACCACCCGGACAGCACGATGACACGAGGGCAATGACCCGCTTCTACCTCACCACGGCAATCGACTACGCGAACGGCGAGCCCCACGCGGGCCACGCGTTCGAGAAGGTGGGTGCGGATGTGATCGCGCGGTACCGAAGGGCGCTCGGGGACGACGTGCACTTCGTGATCGGGATGGACGAGCACGGTCAGGGCATCGCGGAGGAGGCCGAGCGCCGGGGGACGGAGACCCAGGCCTTCGTGAACGAGCTCGCCGAGCTCTGGGCGGGTGTCTGGCGACGGCTCGAGATCTCGAACGACGACTTCATCCGGACGACCGAGAAGAGACATCGCCATGCGGTGGAGGCCATCGTGGAGGGCATGAAGGCCTCCGGCGACCTCTACGTCGACAGCTACACGGGCTACTACTGCGTGCGCTGCGAGCGCTTTCGGAAGGAGGAGGAGCTGATCGACGGGCGGTGCCCGTATCACCCGAAGCGTGAGATCACGTGGACGGAAGAGGAGAACTGGTTCTTCCGCCTTTCGCGCTACCGCGACCCGCTGCTCCGCCACCTGGAGGAGCACCCGGAGTTCGTCCAGCCGACCAGCAGGCGCAACGAGATCCTCCGTCTCCTGGAGGGCGGGCTCGACGACATCTCCGCCTCCCGCTCACGGCTCCCCTGGGGAATCCCGTTTCCCGGCACCGACGATCACACGGTGTACGTCTGGATCGATGCGCTCACGAACTACCTCTCTGCGACGGGCTATCCGGACGAAGGCTACACGCGCTGGTGGCCGGCGAAACTGCACATCCTCGGGAAGGACATCACCCGTTTTCACTGCGTGATCTGGCCGGCGATGCTGATGTCGGCGGGCGTCGAGCTCCCGAGGACGGTCTGGGCGCACGGCTTCGTGAGCGTCTCGGGGGGCAAGATCTCCAAGGACGCCGGCTCGGAGCTGGACCTGGACGAGCTCATCGATCGCCACGGCACCGACGCGTTCCGTTACTTCCTGGTGCGGGAAGCGCCCTGGGACGGCGATCGGGACTTCGCGTCGGCCTCCGAGCTCCTGGATCGATTCGACCAACGCTACAACGCAGAGCTCGCGAACGATCTCGGCAACCTGGTGAGCCGCACGGCTGCCATGGTCCACAAATACCGCCAGGGCTCGGTCCCGGCGGGCGCCGAGACGCCACTCGACGAGGCCCGTGTCTCCTTTGCCGCGAGCTACCACGAGCGGATGCAGGACTATCTGCTGCACGAGGGACTGAAGGAGATCTTCGGACTCGTAAGACGCGCCAACGTCTACATCGACGAGGTCCAGCCCTGGCAGCTTGCCAAGGAGGGGGAGGCTGAGGCCGAGCGACTGGACGCCGCCCTCGGCTCGCTCGTGCGCTGCCTGCGTGGCGTAGCGGCGATGCTGGGCCCCTTCATGCCGGACAAGGCGGCCGAGATCTGGCTCCGCATGGGTGGCGGGGATGGCCTGCCCAGCCACGCGGAAGCGGCGGTCCCGCCGGACGGCACCTCACGGGAGGAGGCGAGACCGACGACGCCGCTCGAGGTCCGCCTGGGTCCCCCGCTCTTTCCGCGCTACGAGCCCGAGGGTTGACGGCACGGATTCAGGCATGATCGGGGCTTCCAGATCGTGGGCCGAAATCTTGACAGACCGCCGGGCAGGCGATAGCCTGACGGCGCCTATGGCAGCCCGGTCGAGCCCTTCGATTGGGCGGGTTGACGGTCCCTCATAATTGCGGCGGTCGCACTTGCAGCTGGAGTTCTTTCAGAAGGAAAAGCGCAGCACGAAATCGAAGAGGCCTTGGCGCTTGCTGAAGGCTGATTCCTGGACCTTTCAGCTCGTTCCCGAGGGCGTGGAAAGGGTTCGCATGTTGCGCATTCGCCGCCGCACGGTGCTTGGCATCGCTGCGGGCATCGCGGTCCTCGCCATCGCTGGCTTGGTGGGCCTCGCGTTTGCCACCGGACAGGCGGCTCGCCAACTCCAGATCCTGCGCCTCCGCACCGAGAACCGCCTCCTCGCGTCCAGCGTCGAGGCGCTTGATGAGCGCGCAGGCGCGCTGGACGAGGCGCTCGACGATCTAGCCGTCCGCGAAGAGCGGTTTCGTCTGCTTGCGGGCCTACCTCTCGTCGACCCGGAGATTCAGGAGGTAGGCGTGGGCGGGCCCGCTCCGATCGACAACGAGCGGGAGGAGTTCTTCCGTCTCCGGCCCGACCTGGCCCAGGAGACCTACGGAACCCGCTACGAGCTGGATCGAATGCTCCGCCGCGCGAAGCTACTGGAGGCGGGACTGGCCGAGGCCGAGGATTCGCTGTCATTCAGCTACGAGGCTCTGCTGGCGCGCCCCTCCATCTGGCCGGTGGCAGGCCAGGAGGCTTTCCTCAGCTCCGGCTTCGCCCGCAGCCGCCTGCACCCGCTGCTGCTCAAGAGGCGTCCTCACCTCGGGCTCGATATCTCCTCGCCTCGAGGCGCGCCGGTCGTTGCAACGGCTCGGGGCACGGTCATCACGGTCGGGAAGGAGGCTGCGGCCGGCCGTGTGGTGGAGATCGATCATGGCTTCGGCTACGTGACGCGGTACGCGCACCTCTCCGAGTGGAAGGTCCGGAAGGGCCAGCAAGTGGAGCGAGGAGAGGTGATCGGCCTGGTCGGCAAGTCCGGGCTGGCCAATGGGCCCCACGTCCACTACGAGATCCATCTCGAGGGAAGACCGGTCAACCCCTACAGGTACCTTCTCGAGCGGCATACGATCGGAAGCGCCGACTAGGACTGCCTGGCTCCCACTTCTTCGTTGAAAAAGCCCCTTGACGGGTCTACATTCCTTCGCTCTCGCGGCCGGATCTCGTGAATTCAAAACCGTGGAGTTGGTTCGATGCGTAGACGATCGGTTCTGGCTGGCCTGGTCGCCCTTCTTCCGATCCTCGCGGCCTGCGGTGGCTCCGAGCTGACGGTGATCGTATTGGCCGGGGAGGGAGACGAGCAGCAGCCTGTTGCCGACCTTCCGATCGAGCTGCTGCCGTTTAACCGCGACTCGGTCTTCGAGACGCTGGCGGCCCAGGCCGAGGACGCCGAGCCGCAGATCCCGGCAGACCTCCAGGCCCAGTTCGATTCGGTCGCGGCGATGCAGGAAGTGTGGCGCGCGGCCGAGGCGGAGTGGGCCGAGGCGCGCGAGACGCTGCAGAACCTCTCGAGCCGGCTGGAGCGGCTTGATAGACGAAGCAGAGAGTATCAGCAGCTCTACCGGCAGTTCGACGGGCTGGAATCCACCGAGCGACGGCTGAACAACACCCGACAGCAGGCCTTCGGGGCCTTCGACGAGCTGCAACGGCAGACGCTGCAAAGGGCCGACTCGGCGCGCGCCGTCATCGAGTCGTGGGAGGACATCGCGTTCATCGACTACATGGACATCGAAACCGAGATCCTGCAGAGCCTCGGCCGCGAGATCGCCTACGACACGACCGACGCCGCAGGTGCGATGACGAAGAGCCTACAGGGCGGCACATGGTACATACACACGCGCCTGTCGCTTCCGTTCTCCGAGCTCTACTGGAATGTCCCGGTCGACCCGGCTGCGACCGACACGCTTCAGCTCACGCGCGGAAACGCCGAGGAGCGAATCAAGTTCTAGCGGGCACATCCCGCCGACCGGAGCCCGATCGGCACGAGCGTGCGGATCGGGCTTCGTCATCTGCACCACCGCTCAGCGCGGTGAGATGCCATGGCTGAAGATCGAGATCCACTGACCCTCGAGGTCGATCGCGACTACGTCGGCTGGATCACTATGGACCAGCCTGAATCCAGCGTGAACCTCCTCACGGAACCGTCGTTGGCGCTTCTCGACCGTCTCATCGGCGAGCTGGAGTCGCGGATCGCCACGGGCAAGCTGGTTGCGGTCGTCGTACGCAGCGCGAAGCCGGGGTCCTTCGTCCACGGGTTGGACGTGCGCGAGCTCGAGAGGGTCCGCGACCGCAGCGACGCCTTCGAGAAGAGCCGCGAGGGGCAGAGGATCTTCCGCCGACTGGAGCGCCTCACGGTGCCGACGCTCGCCGCCGTCGACGGGATGTGCCTGGGCGGCGGCATCGAGCTCATCACCGCCTGCGACCATCGGATCGGATCGGACGATACGCCAACGCGTCTGGGGCTACCGGAGGTCAAGCTCGGTATCCTGCCCGGCTTCGGCGGGAGCGTGCGACTTCCGGCTCTCGTCGGGATTCAGTCGGCGCTGGATCTCATCCTCAGCGGGAAGACGATCTCCGCGAACCGTGCCAAGCGAATCGGACTATTGGACCGAATCGCGCCCAAGGCTCGCTTCGACATGGAGGTCTCGGCGTTCTTGAAGGACATCCTCGCAGGGAAGGCCAGGCGCAAGCCCAGGAAGAAGCCTCTGGCGAAGCGTCTCCTCGAGGACACCGGTCCGGGTCGATCGCTCCTGTTTTCGATCGCCGAACGATAGACGGAGGCCCGAACGAAGGGGTGGTATCCGGCACCCGGCCTAGCTCTACGACTCGTCGCCGAGACCTACGGAGTCCAGATCGATCAGGCGTTGGAGCTGGAGGCGCACGCCCTCGCCGAGCTGGCCGTCACCCGCGAGTC
>JAUWDL010000120.1 GCA_030608825.1 Gemmatimonadales bacterium | reverse complement strand
TGTCCTCGGCCCGAATCACCGATCCGGGAGCCAGGACCACCATCGACTCGATGAGGTTCCGAAGCTCGCGGATGTTCCCGGGCCAGTCGTAGCGCATGAGGATGCTCATCGCTTCCGGGGCCAGCCCCTTGAACTCTCGGTCGTGCTGCAGGCTCAGCTCGCGGATGAAGCGCTGAGTGAGGATGGGGATGTCGGCGCGGCGCGTCCGCAACGGGGGAAGCTCGACTTCGAGGACGTTCAGCCGGTAGAAGAGGTCACGACGGAACTGGCCCATCCGCACGGCTTCTTGAAGATCGCGGTTCGTGGCCGCGACCACCCTCACATTCACCTGGATCTCCGAACTCCCACCCACCCGCATGAACCGGTGAGACTCGAGGACCCGTAAGAGCCGCGTCTGCGTGGCGGGAGGCATCTCGGCGACTTCATCCAGCAAGAGGGTTCCGGTGTGGGCGAGCTCGAACATGCCGCGCCGCAACGAGGTCGCGCCGGTGAAGGCCCCCTTCTCGTGACCGAAGAGCTCGGACTCGAGCAACGACTCGGGAAGCGCGACGCAGTTGACCGCGATGAACGGCTTTGCTCGGCGAGGCGACAGCCCGTGGATCGCACGCGCCACGAGCTCCTTCCCGGTCCCGCTCTCCCCGGTGAGAAGGACGGTGGAGCCGACGGGAGCGATCAGGTTCACCTTCTCCAGCACCGCCCGAATCCCATCCGTGCGGCCCACGATTCCGGTCTCCAGCTGGAGCTCGAACCGCTCCAGCTCCCGGGTCAGGACCACTTGCACCTCTTCGGCCGTCGGAAGCTCGGGGAGACAGGCATCGACGCTCAGCGTCTCCCGGAGCCGTGTGCAGCCATCCGTCTCCGAGGATTCGAGGGCGATGATCGGCGGGCGCGGGATGCGGGCATCCATCAGCATCCGCATCTTCTCCGCCCCGGGGTTGTCCGGATCGCGGGTCAGGATCAGCGCGACCTCCGCCGCGTCGGATCGGCCCTCGATCTCGGCCGCCTGCTCGACCATGAGCACGTCGTGCCCGTCAGCGAGTACCGCTTCACGGATCGGTACCGCGGCTTCCAGCTTCCCCGTGTCGATGAAGACGAGCGCCATCTACTCCCCCCCGCCCTCCGGACCGTGACAGGCTTCGCCTCGCAGGAGCTCCGCGGCATGTTCGACGACGTCCGAGAGGACCGACAGTCCGTCCGCGACGCCCGATGGACTTCCGGGAAGATTGACGATGAGGGTGCGCGCCCGAATGCCGGCCAGGCCCCGACTGAGCGCGGCGTACGGGGTCTTCTCCAGACCCGCGGCTCGAATCCACTCGGCGATCCCCGGGACCGGCCTCTGCAGCACGGCCGCCGTCGCCTCGGGGGTCACGTCTCTGCCGGCGATCCCGGTGCCTCCCGTGGTGACGACGATGTCGGCAACGCCCTGGTCCGACCACTCGCGCAGCGTCGCTTCGATGGCCGGCGCTTCATCCGGAACGACCCGGCGGTCGGCACGCGCGTATCCACGCTCCCGTGCCCAGGCATCGATTCGGTCGCCGGAAGTGTCCTCCCGCCAGCCCTCGCTCACGCCGTCCGAGATCGTGAGTATGGCAACTCGTACGGCCGCACCCTCCCGGGTCGGCGAGGAGCTCATCGGCGGGCCGCGATCCCTGCGGCGCCCCTCATCTCCGCAGCGATCCTTCGGTGTAGAAGGGCATCCGCGTCACCTCGGCGCCGATCTCCTTCTCACGGATCAGGACCGTGGCAGGCTCTCCCGCTTGGGCTGCCCGAGGCAGGTAGGCAGTGGCGATCCCGTACCCGAGCGACGGACCCACCGTGCCGCTCCGAACGGGTCCGGCCGAGCGGCCGTCGTAGACCACCTCGTGCCCCGGCCGCGGAAAGCCCCGCTCGGTGAGCCGGAGGCCGGTCAGTCGTCGCGACACGCCCTCCGTCTTCTGCTCCTCGAGGGCGGCTCGGCCGACGAACTCTCCCTTCTCCATCTTCACCAGCCAGCCCAGCCGGGCTTCGAGCGGCGTCGTCTCCTCGTCGATATCACTTCCGTACAACGCGTAGCCGACCTCGAGGCGGAGGGTGTCGCGGGCCCCGAGGCCGGCTGGTGTGACCTCCGGCTCGCCGTCCAGGAGCGCCCGCCAAACCCGCGTCGCGTCGCCGGCATCGAGGTAGAGCTCGAAGCCGTCTTCACCCGTATAGCCCGTGCGGCTGATCAGGGCCGGCGCACCCACCACCTCTCCTTCCGCGAACCAGTAGAAGCCAATCGCGTCCAGGTCCGATTCGGTCAGGCGGGCCAGGACCGGCTGCGCCAGGGGCCCCTGGATCGCGATCAGGGCGATCCCGTCGCTCTCGTCGCGCAGGTCCGCGTCGAACCGGTCCTGGTACGCGGAGATGTGCCGCCAATCCTTGGCGATGTTCGCGGCGTTCACGACGAGCTGGAAGGTGTCATCTCCCAGTCGGTAGACGATGAGATCATCCACGACTCCCCCGCTCTCCAAGCACATCGCGCTGTACTGCGCCTGCCCGACCACCAGCTGTGCAGGGTCGTTCGTCGTAACGTACGACACCAGGCCGAGGGCCTGAGGACCGGTGACCAGAAACTCGCCCATGTGGGACACGTCGAAGATCCCGACCCCGCCCCGGACCGCCTGGTGCTCCGCCCGAATGCCCGAGGGGTACTGCACGGGCATCGCGAAGCCGCCGAACGGAACGAGCTTCGCGTTCAGACGCACGTGCTCCTCGTGGAGCGGCGTCGTCTTCAGATCCGATCTCTCGGCCATGCTGTCGTTCCTTCTTCTGTTCCGCTTTTCTCCGGTGTCGGTCAGTCCGCCATGAGCGCCAGCAGCAGCGCCTTCTGGAGGTGCAGGCGGTTCTCGGCCTCGTCCCAGACGCGCGATCGCGGGCCGTCCATCACCTCGTCCGTGACCTCCTCGCCCCGGTGGGCCGGAAGGCAATGGAGGAAGATCGCGTCGTCCGAGACGGCCATGAGATCCGAATCGACGCAGTAACCCCGGAACGCCCTGCGGCGGCGCTCCGCCTCCTCTTCCTGTCCCATGGACGCCCACACATCCGTCGTCACGACGTGGGCGCCGCGGACCGCTTCCAGAGGCTCGCGCAGCAACGTGACCGTGGTGGCCTCCGACGCTCGCTCGAGGTCGTCCGCGTTCGGGTCGTATCCCTCGGGCGACGCCAGGCGAAGCTCGAAGCCGAAGCGTGCCGCGGCGTTGAGCCAGGAGTTGGCCATGTTGTTGCCGTCGCCGATCCACGCGACGATCAGATTCTCGAGCGTCCCGAACTCCTCGCGAACCGTCATCAGGTCCGACATGACCTGACAGGGGTGGTAGCGGTCGGTGAGTCCGTTGATGACGGGCAGTGAGCCGGTCTCGGCGAACTCGACGACGTCGCTTTGGGCAAAGGTGCGGATCATCACGGCATCCAGGTATCTGGAGAGGACGCGGGCCGTGTCGGAGATCGTCTCGCCTCGCCCCAGCTGGATGTCCGCAGAAGACAGGAAGAGAGCGTGTCCGCCGAGCTGGTACATGCCGACCTCGAACGAGACGCGCGTCCGGGTCGAGCTCTTGGCAAACACCATCCCGAGCGTCCGGCCGCCCAGCGGGCGGTCGGCCCCCGACCGACCCGCCTTGACCGCGTCCGCCAGATCCAGGAGCCGCTCCAACGAATCCCGCGACCATTCGGCGATCGACAGAAAGTGTGCCTCACGACCTCCCGTCACCCGGCTCCCTCCTCGCCCTCTTCGGCTCTCTGTGTCGTGGATTCCCGCATGGCGCGCGACCCGCGCCGCCCCTTCGACCCCCGGAGCGTCTGGTATGCAAAACTGGCAGGCCCGTCAAGAGAAGCGTGTTGTGCGGGCGCGAGCTAGAGGATGTAGCGGCGGAGGTCCTCGTCCTCGGCGATCTCGGACAGTCTCTCTCGAACGAATTCGGCGCCGATCGTCAGCGCTCCGGCGCCGGAATCCGGAAGGTCGAACATCACGTCCTCCAGGAGCGTCGTCAGCACGGTCTGGAGGCGCCGAGCGCCGATGTTCTCGGTGCGCTGGTTCACCTCCGACGAGATGCGCGCGATCTCGCGGATCGCCTCCTCCGTGAACTCGAGCTGCAGGTCCTCCGTAGCGACCAGCGCGCTGTACTGCGTGAGCAGCGCGTTTCGGGGCTCCGTCAGAATGCGGGCGAAGTCCTCTTCGGTGAGGCTTCTCAGCGCGACCCGGATCGGGAACCGACCCTGCATCTCGGGGATGAGATCCGAGGGTTTGGAGATGTGGAAGGCCCCCGCCGCGATGAAGAGCACGTGATCGGTGGCCACCATGCCGTAGCGCGTCTGCACGGTGGACCCTTCGACGAGGGGAAGCAGGTCTCGCTGCACGCCCTCGCGAGAGACGTCCGGGCCTACGCCGCCCCGCTCGCCGGCTATCTTGTCGAGCTCATCGAGGAAGATGATGCCCATGTTCTCGACACGGTCGAGCGCGTCGTCGATCACCTCCTCCATGTCGATGAGCTTGTCCAGCTCCTCGGAGAAAAGGACTCGTCGCGCTTCGGCAACGCTCATCCGGCGACGCCGGGTCTTCTTCGGCATCATGTCCTGGAGCAACTCGCCGAGGTTCCAGTCGAGGCTGTCCATGCCCGGTGCCTGGAGATCCAGTACCGGCATCGCGGTATCGGTGACCTCCACCTCCACCTCCCGCTCCTCCAGCTTCCCGTCCTGCAGCAAACCGAGCAGCTTGTCGCGCGTGCGGCGCCGACGTGCCGCCAGCTCATCATCGGCCTCTTCTTCCGCGACCCCGCTGCTTCCGACCAGGAAGTGCCGGTGGCCGCTGTCTTCGGCGGCCGGCTGATCGATGCGGGCGTCCGCGGCGGGTGGAAGAAGCAGGTCCAGGATCCGCTCCTCGACCCGCCGGCCGGCCGTCTCGCGCTGCTCGTCCTCCCGCTCGCCCCTCACCATGTTGATCGAGATCTCCACGAGATCACGAACCATCGACTCGACGTCACGGCCGACGTACCCGACCTCCGTGAACTTGGAGGCCTCGACCTTGAGGAAGGGTGCGCCTGCCAGACGGGCCAGGCGACGGGCGATCTCCGTCTTCCCGACCCCGGTCGGCCCGATCATGATGATGTTGTTCGGGAGGATCTCGTCGCGAAGCTCGTCCTCCACCTGCCGCCGACGCCATCGGTTTCGCAGAGCGATCGCCACTGACTTCTTCGCAGCACTCTGGCCGATGATGTATCGATCCAGCTCGGCGACGATCTGCCTGGGTGTGAGGGACGCCGGATCGGCGGCGGCCGGACCTTCGTCGGTGGCCATGGCGCTCTCACCCGCGGGGTCCGCCGGGCCGGGCACGACCGCCTGGGACGCCTCTTCGTCGAGC
>JAUWDL010000333.1 GCA_030608825.1 Gemmatimonadales bacterium | reverse complement strand
GCGAAGCTGGGCCAGGATCTCGATCGAGATCGGCCGCGAGCGCGGCGTATAGAGCAGGATCGAGGCGACGAACTCCCCGAGCGCGGTTACGAACGCCAGCAGGCCCCCGGCAGCCAGCCCGGGAGTGACCAGCGGCAGCGCCACCCGCCGCATCGTCGTCATCCAACCGGCGCCGAGAGAGGCCGCGGCTTCCTCCAGAGTCGGATCGAAGCGACGGAAGGCCGATATTGCGGCCTGCGCGACGAGCGGGATGTTCCGGATGAAGTAGGCGAGCGGAAGGATCCAGAAGGTACCGACGAGGACGAAGCGGCCCGCCCACGGTTGGTTCGCACTGAAAGTCGTGGCGAGCCCGATGGCGATCACGGTCCCCGGCAGCGCCCACGGCAGGACCAGGAGCACGGCCAGCCAGGGGCGACCGCGGAAGCTCCGCCGCACCACGAGATAGGCCGCGACGAAGCAGAAGACGAGGTTGGCCGCGGTGGCGAGGGCGGCCATCTGCAGCGAGTTCAGGATCGGCGCGAACAACCGAGGGTCACGCAGCAGCCCCTGGTAGTTCTCCAGGGAATACCGCTCCGGCAGCAGCTGGGTCGTCCACCCTCCATCGGGCACGAAGGAAACCAGGACGAGCGTGAGGTGCGGCAGCAGGAGCAGCAGCACCCAGCCGGCGCCGGCCGCCGCCAGGAGCGCCCTCACGCCGGGAGAGCGAACCCTATGCCGAACGGGAGCCACGCCCTTGCCCACGACCACGTACTCGCGCGCCTCCTCGTAGCGGCGGAGGAACCAGAGGGCGACCAGCGACGCCGAGGCCAGCATCACCGTCTCGACCATGGCCATGGACAGCGCGCCGCTCATCTTGCTCGCGTAGATCTGGGTGCTCAGGACCCGGAAACCGCCGCCGAAGACGTACGGCGCGGAGAAGGAAGCCATCGAGGTCATGAACACGAGAAGGGCCGCGGCGGTCAGCGACGGGATGAGCAACGGCAGGGTCACAGTCCGCATGATCCGCCACCGACCGGCCCCGAGGGAAGCGGCCGCCTCCGTGATCCCGGCGTCCATCCGGGCCAATCCGGCGAGCGTGAACAGGTAGAAGTAAACGTACATCGTGTAGGCATGCACGAAGAGGATCGCCGGGGCGCCGACCAGCCTCCATGGGGCCGTCTCGAGACCCAGAGCCAGCTGCACACCACGCGTCAGAATCCCGCTCTCGCCGACGAGAAACAGGAAGGCGATCACGCCGACGAGCGGTGGAAGCAGAACCGGCAGCGCGGCGAGCGCACCGAAGACCCTCCGCCCCGGGAAGTCGAAGCCGTGGAAGAACATGGCGAGCGGCACGCCGATCAGACCCGCCAGAGCCACGCTGGCCAGGCTGATCCAGACGCTGGCCCAAAGCGCCGCCAGCTCCGCCCGGGTGGAGAGGAAATCGGCGTAATGCGAAAGGGTGAGCCGGCCGCCCTCGCGAACCGACTCGACCAGCACCAGAAGGTTCGGGTACAGCACCAGCCAGACGAGCAGCAGGATCACGGGCACGGCGAGGGCCGCCGTGTGCCGGCGCTCCCAGGGCGACGCCGCCGGTCTTCGGCCGCGCGTCATTCCGCCGCGGGGTAGACGTGCACACGAGCGTGCGAGCGAGGTCTCACCGCGATCCGCCCGCCGCGCGCCTCGCTTCGACGGTCGGCTTCGACTTCGACCACGGTGCCGTCCGCCAACTTCACGTGGTAGGCGATCCGCGCACCCCGAAACACCCGCTCGCTCACGACGCCGACCAGCTCAGACGCATGGTGGCCTTCAGGGAAAAGCTCCAGATCCTCGGGACGCACCGCGACCTGCACGGCCTGCCCGGGGTCCAGCCCGCTCGTCCCCTCCGGATCGACCGGCCAGAGCGCGTCGCCCACGAGGCGGACGCTCGGCTCGCCGCCGCCTGGGGATTCGAGGAGCCCCGAGAGAAGGTTCGCCCGACCGACGAAGCCCGCCACGAACACGTCGTGCGGATGATCGTAGAGCTCCTCCGGCGTGCCGACCTGGCGGAGCTCGCCGTCGTTCATCACCGCGACGCGGTCGGAGAGATCGAAGGCCTCCTCCTGATCGTGCGTCACGTAAAGCGCCGTGATCCCGAGCCCCTTGAGAAGGCTGCGGAGCTCCGTGCGGGTCCGTTCGCGGAGGGACGCGTCAAGGTTGGAGAGGGGCTCGTCGAGCAGGAGGAGGGGGGGTTCGACCGCCAGTGCCCGAGCCAGTGCGACGCGCTGCTGCTGACCGCCGGAGAGCTCCTGCACCCTCCGGTCCACATAGCCCACAAGGTCGACGCGGACGAGCGCCGCCTCGACGAGCCTTCCGAGCTCGCTCGCCTCCCTACGCTGAGCCTTGAGTCCGAACGCGACGTTCTCGAACACGGAGAGGTGTGGGAAGAGGGCGTAGCTCTGAAAGACCATCCCGAAGCCGCGTTTCTGCGGAGACAGGGCGGTCACGTCCGCCCCTCTGAAGGTTATCCGGCCGGCGTCCGGCGTCTCGAAGCCGGCGATCAGCCGCAGAGCGGTCGTCTTGCCGCAGCCGCTGGGCCCCAGCAGCGTCATCAGCTCGCCGGGCTCGAGCTCCAAGGTGAAGTCGCGCACGGCCACCACCTCCCCGAACCGCTTTCGCAGGCCCCGCAGCTCGAGGCTCATACGTCTTCCCGGCTCATCCGTCTCGCTCCCGGCTCATTCGACTCCCTCCGCCACTCGGCCGCGTCCCCGGATCTCGCGGTCCCAATGCCGGAGCCACTCGCCCACGTTCCTCTCGATGAAGGCGGCGTCCATGGGCATCGGTTGGATTCGAGCTTGGATTCTCTGCAGCCACACGGGCAGCGAGTCGGAGGGGATGTCAGAGC
>JAUWDL010000381.1 GCA_030608825.1 Gemmatimonadales bacterium | reverse complement strand
GACTCGGCGACGACGGTGCGCTGCACTTGCCCTTGCTCGTCGATATACAGCCACAGGACGACGGCACCGCCGATCCCGGCGCTCTTGAGAATCGAGGGGTACGCTCGCGTCAGGTAGCTCAGCACTTCCGCTTCGTTTCTGAGGGCTGGTCCCACGGTGTAGGGGATGAAGGACGGCCGATCCGACGGATCGACGATTGTCTTGGGCGGCGCCAGGTTCTCCACCGGATTGCTCGCGAAGGTGGTGGGGGCGATGGTCACGTCCTCATCCACCTCCACGGCCGCTACCTTGGGCGTGGCCGGACGGGCGACATGCTCCGGCGGCGGCGGGATCACGACCTGCGGCGGAAGCTCGACCATCTCCAGCGCCGTCGCGGCCGCCGTCAGGTTTTCGGCCTCCATCTTCGGGAACACCTCGAAGATCGCCACGTGCGTCATCACCGCCGCGATGAGCCCGATCGACAACCGCTGCTGGCTCGAGCGCTTGAACGCCTCGTTGGCAAAGGCTCGCAGAGGCTTCTTGCCTTCGTCTCGATCGTCCGGCCCATGGGCGAACGTGAGCGGAACCCCCGGATGGACCCGGTCGCTCTCTTTCTCGGTCTTGCTCTCCGTTTCGCTTCCACGAACGGCGAAGGCACCTTTTCGCCCTGAAAGCCCACGGCCGCTTCGTCGCATCATCATCACATTGTCCTCGTTCTTCGTCTCCTGCCCGCTTCCGGATCGTGCGCTCAGCCGCAGACCCGCCCTCCGTACGCCGCATAAGCTCGCCTCGGGCGATCACGCTCCGATCTTCCGACAGTCACTCGCACCTCACGGCCGGCGTGATTGACAGGTGATTCTGTTCATCACGTCGGCCGTTCAGTCGGTAGGACGGGATTGGGAGCGCCGATGGAGAAAAGCGGTCGCCCGCGAGCCAGGCAGGGGTGCCTGGGGCCGATCAGGGGTGTGCGGGCTTGTGTGCTTGCCGCCTCGCAACTCTCAGCGGACGATAACGTTACACCGGGATGTTCGCGTTCAGGCGGAAGAAGTTCGTCGGGTCGTATTTCCTCTTTAGTTCAACTAGTCGTTTGCGGGTCCGCGCGGTGTACGCGGAAGCGAGCAAGTCGTCCTCATCGCTCGAGTAGTTGACGTAAATGGCGTCCGCCCGAAACGGCTCCATCTCGTCCCAGAAGCTCCGGGTCCACTGGATATTAGCCTCCGAATCTGCGGGCTCCGCCCACGCCGTCGAGATGAGGAGGTTGTAGGTCCAACCCCGGTGGCCAAACGCCGTCTCGTCCTCGCCCACCCGGTCGATGGCTCCGCCCCCATTGTGGTCGACGACGACGACCGTCCTGGGTGAGGGCACGCTCGCGAAATGTCGCGTAATGGTGTCGATGGCAGCGTCGCCGAGATCCGTCAAGAAGCTCGACTTCCAGTATTGGTGGAAGCCCGGCGGCCACACGACGTCCGCGCCGACCTGGGCGATGTTGTAGGGCATCGGTTCGACAACGTCGGCGAGCGGTGGGCCGAACTCCCGTATCGGCCGTAGAACCTCCTCTCCCTCCTCGATGGACCCAGCGTAGCAGATGGTCACGGCAGCCACCGGCACACCATGCAGTGGCGGCGGGAAAGGCGGCTCGGCAGGTACGGTGAAGAGAAGGACGCCCCACGTCAGCTCGTCCGGCACGGTATCGACGTGCTCACGGAGCAGCCTCAGGACATCCCCGGCTCTCTCGATCGGATGGATAAGCAACCCGGCGAGCACCGTGCCTACCGGGTGAACCCGGAACTCGAGCGAAGTCGCTACGCCGAAGTTACCGCCGCCACCTCGCAGCCCCCAGAAGAGATCCGGGTTCTGCTCGTCGCTGGCCACGAGGAGCTCACCATCGGCAGTCACGACATCGACGGAAGCAAGATTGTCCATGGCGAGGCCGTGCTTTCGCACGAGCCACCCCAAACCCCCACCAAGCGTGAGACCCGGGATGCCCGTGATCGAGATGTAGCCTCCGGTCGCCCCGAGCCCGAACACCTGCAGGTCATCGTTCAGCTCGCCCCAGGTGAGGCCCGGTTCCGCACGGGCCGTGCGCGACACCGGATCGATCCGGGCGCCCTTCATGGGGCGGAGGTCGATGACGAGGCCCCCGTCACACACGGACTTGCCGGTCACCCCGTGGCCCGCGGCCCTGACGGCGACCAGGAGGTCATGCGCGCGAGCGAACTTCACCGCCCGGATGACGTCCGCGGTGCCGGCGCACCGAGCGATCATCGCCGGCCGCCGGTCGATCATTCGGTTGAACACGATGCGGGCGTCATCGTATTCCGGATCAGCGGGCAGGATGAGGCCGCCTCTGAGGCTCTGCCCGAAGTCTTTAACGGCGCTCTCCGGAAGCGACATTTCCTTCCCATCCAAGGTCACGGCGGGCAGATTCGACATCCTTGTTCCTCCACAGGGGCTGCTCGCAAAGGCAGGTGCGCCTACATCTGGCTATCGAAATCTATGGTGCTGGAGCAGGACTCGCGCGGGGGTAGAGACGGTGTGTTGCACTTCCGCGCTAAGCGGGTACCCACCGAGGAGTCGCTGTCGCGCAAGTTCGAGCCAACGGCGCAGACGATCCACAACTGCGTCAAGCAGGCCGGCGCTTTGACCGCC
>JAUWDL010000216.1 GCA_030608825.1 Gemmatimonadales bacterium | reverse complement strand
GGAGGACATCTACTCGGGGCTGGAAGAACGCGACCACCGTGCTCCCGTTTTCGCTGATTACCACGCCCTGGTCTTGACGGCGCTCGGCCATACCGACGCAGCCTTCGACTACCTGGAGAGAGCGTTCGACGAGCGGTCCTGGGTGCTCGTGTTCCTCAAGGTGGACCCGGCGTACCAACCCCTTCGCTCGGATCCGCGCTTCCCGGACCTGGTGACGCGGATCGGTCTGCCAGAGGGATCAGGAGCGGATCTTTGACGAGGAAGGGGCCGATGAAACGCACCGCCTGGTGTCTCACTGCCGTCGCCGCCGCTTCGCTCGTGGCCTCCACCACGCAGGCGCAGCCGGCTGAGGCCGCCGCCAAGGAAATCGGCGCCTACCTCGACCGGCTCGAAAAGTTGGGCTTTGCAGGCTCGGTGGTGATCTCGAAGGCTGGCCGGCCGATTCTCGCCGCGGGCTACGGCCTGGCGGATCGTGAGCGCGGCATCCCCTGGGGCCCCGGGACGGTCTCGACGATCGGCTCGATCACCAAGCAGTTCACCGGCGCGGCCATTCTGGCATTGGTGGAGTCGGGAGCGCTGTCGGTCGAAGACCCGATTTCCAAGTACTTCCCTGCCGTCCCCGAGGACAAACGGAACATCACCCTCTACCACCTTCTCACCCACTCCTCGGGCATCGTCGATCTCGAGGGCCTGGACGACTGGGATCCCATCGATCGCGAGGAGTTCATTCGCAGGGCGATGGAGCAGGAGCTCGCCTTCGAGCCGGGCTCGGCCTACGAGTACTCGAACGCGGGTTTCAGCCTGCTGGGCGCGATCATCGAGCAACTGACCCAGAAGAGCTGGGAGGAGTACGTTCGCGAGCGACTATTCCTGCCCGCCGGGATGTACGAGACCGGATACATTCTGCCGCAGTGGGGCGAGGGCGACCTGGCCCAGGGTTATCGGGGCGGGGAGCGTTGGGGAACGGTGCTCGAACGACCTCTCGCCGAGGACGGTCCCTACTGGGTGCTGCGCGCCAACGGCGGCGTGTACTCGAACGCCTGGGACATGGTGCGCTGGGGACAGGCGCTGCTGAATGGCGGGCCGCATGGCGGGCCGCTCTCCGAGCGGTCGATGGAGACGTCCTGGTCGCCTCACTTCGATGAGGGCGGGGGTGACTCCTTCTACGGCTACGGCTGGGTGGTGAGAGAGGTGGCCGGCCACAAGGTGATCACCCACAACGGCGGCAACGGAATCCTGTTTGCCGACATGGCGATCGTGCCGGACGCCGAACTGGTCATGGTAATCCAGACCAACGTGGTAGCGGACTTCGGCTTGGCCGGGCGGCTGCTCGAGCAGATCGGCTCACGGCTGCTGCTCGGAGAGGAGCTGCCCTCCGTGCCGGATCGGGCCGCGACCGCTCCCCCCAACCTCGATCGGCTGGCTGGTGTCTATGACCTTGAGGGAGGTGGTGCGCTGCAGGTTACGGTGGATGGCGACGAGCTGGCGGTCGAGGCCGAAGGCCGCGAGGGCTTTGCGGCCCTGCTGTCGACGCGCGCCGTGGACGCCGGGCGTGGACGGCGGCTGACGGAGCGCATCGACGGAATCGTCAGCGCCTACCTGGCTGGCGATTGGTCGCCGTTGTGGGAGGCCTACGGTCTATCGACACCCCTGGAGCAACTGGCCTCTCGAGGCAGGAGCCGCTTGAGCGCGGCGGCTAAGCGCAACGGTTCCCTGCGCGGCCATGAGGTGCTCGGGACGGCCTTCCGGGACGGCCGCGACGTGACGCTGGCGCGGATCGACTTCGAGCACGGTGAGGTCTACCGAGCCTATGTCTGGGATCCCGACGAGGAGGAAAAGCTGCTCGGCGTTTCCGGCCGCGGCCTCGACCACATCCTGCACGTCCTCCCCGAGGAGGGCGGCTCGTTCGCGTCGTGGGACGGGCGTACGGGCGAGAGCCGGCCGGTTCGCGTCGAACCCGTTGCCGGGGGTGGCATGCGTTTGCGAATCGGAGATCTCGAGGCTATCGGACGGCTGTAGGCCTGAGCTCGCGGCTGGTCGTGCGATCGAGGTTTTGTCTCATGTTCTGGCGGTCCCCTGAAACACCCGCGGGTCCACATCGAAGGGCTTCGGAATACTGAAATCCAGCCTGACGAAGTCTTTGTGCTCGGGGTTGATAAGGAAGTTGTGTTCGTGTGTGATCATGGCGCTCGGTGTCTGAAGAACCGCGCTCCGGCCGCTGGCGATCCAGCCATCCCCCAACGCCCTGTTCGACGCCGGAGAGGGGTATGCTCTCCAGTTCGCAGGCAGGTCCTCCTTTGCAAGCTCCTCGACCAAAGCGTCGGGAATCTCCACGGTGAAAACCGAGTAGGCCGGGATGGGCGCGCTGGCTTGCAGCTGGACCAGAATCTCGAGTGTCGCCAATGACAGGCTCTCCGAGGCATGTATTACACGCAAACCGGGACTTGTCCATCTGCCTCCGTGGCGGCGTGCTCCTTCACCCTCGAGCGCCTTGGATTCGTACTTGGTTTTTGTAATGCGCCAAGCCCGCGGCACTACGATGCGATGCCGTATTCAAGGCGGCCCATGAGATCTTCCACCTCACGTGCGCCTACCTCCGTTGCAGCATAATCCACAGGTGCGGCGCCACCCAAGGCAGGCTGAGCCGTTGTCAACCACCGCCGCGCAGCGTTGGCATCGCCTTCAAACAGTGAGAGGGCGGAGGCGAACACGCGAGTTGCCCTGAGAAGCCGATCGGACTCATCGGGATGGAAGCGGCCCTCCTCTTTCCTCCTGTTCAGAGTTCTGGGACTGATCTGTACCAGGGCCCGGAGCGCATCTGAGGGAAGCTCTGTATTGAGTCTCAACCGCTCCCAGGTGTGATACGAGAGCCCTTCCTTGACCCTTTCCAGGAGACCGGCCGTGTCAAACGTCCTCAGGCCGAGCAGAACGACGTAAGAGTGGCCGGGGCTCTCGGTTCTGAGGTTTGCAAGATAACGCTGGGCCGTCGAACGTCGCCTCCTGCGCGTTCTGGTTGTCGTAGCCATCCTCAAGCCTTTCGTCTCCAGGCACCGCCATTTGGCTGTATTATACACGCCATATGGCGGTGATAGCAACTCCGTGACCCCTTCCGAATCGAAGGCGGAAACGCCGAGCAGCTTTTCCTCGACCACATCCTGCACGTTCTTCCCGAGGATGGCGGCACGTTCGCGTCGTGGGGAGTTATCTAAAGAGACCTGAGACGCCCGCCTTTGGAGGTCCGCGCCAGCCGAATCCTCGGGTGCGAGTGCGGCTCGAGCGGAGCATCCTTCCATCGGAGCGTGCGAGGGTTCTGCAGGACGCGCCCTCTCTTTGGGGGGCCGTGACCTCACCGGGCCGCGGCGCTATCGATAGCTCACCAGCATTGGCGTTGGCTCTTTTCGTCAACATCGGGATCCTCCCTTATTCTGCCTTCTCAGCATCGTGGCTTCCAAATCGGCTGTGGCTCGGTCGCGCCGGGCTCGGTTCGCCGCCGGGTGACCTCAGGCGACCGAGAACTCGATGGCCTGGCTGAGCCAGACGGCTGTCTTCTTGTCCCGGTTCATAGCCGGGCTCCACCGCATCTTCGCCGCTACCATCTCCGCCGCGGCGTCCAGCTGCTCGAACCCGCTCGACTCGGCGACGACGGTGCGCTGCACGTGCCCTTGCTCGTCGATGTACATCCACAGCACGACGGCACCTCCGATCCCGGCGCTCTTGAGCATTGAGGGGTACGCTCGCGTCAGGTAGCTCAGCACTTCCTCTTCGTTTCTGAGGGCTGGTGCCACCGTGTAGGGGATGAAGGACGGGCGATCCGACGGATCGACGTTGGTCTTCGGCGGCGCCAGGTTCTCCACCGGATTGCTCGCGAAGGTGGTGGGGGCGATG
>JAUWDL010000152.1 GCA_030608825.1 Gemmatimonadales bacterium | reverse complement strand
GAGGCGCGCACCGAGACGCTCAAGCTTCTGGGCACCGAAATGCCCAGTTCCGCTCCATCATCCTCGGGCGGCAGCCCCAAAGGGGAGAAGAAATCCAAGACTCCGGCGCTGGATCACTTCTGCCGGGATCTCACGCAACTGGCCGGTGAGGGCGAGCTGGACCCGACGATAGGGCGAGAGGAAGAGATCGAGCGGGTCATGGAGGTCCTCTCGAGGCGCAAGAAGAACAATCCCGTGCTCATCGGCGAGCCGGGCGTCGGCAAGACGGCGATCGTGGAGGGGCTGGCTCAGCGGATCATCCGAGGCGAGGTGCCCGACAGCCTCAGCGAGCACCGCGTGCTGGCGCTGGACATGGCCGCGGTCATCGCCGGCACGAAGTACAGAGGCCAGTTCGAGGAGCGCCTCAAGGCGATCGTGAGCGAGATCTCCCAGAACAAGGGCGTGATCCTCTTCATCGACGAGCTGCACACGCTCGTCGGCGCCGGCGCGGCGGAGGGGGCGATCGACGCCTCCAACATGCTGAAGCCTGCGCTCGCGCGCGGCGAGCTCCAGTGCGTGGGAGCGTCCACGCTCAACGAGTATCGGAAGTACATCGAGAAGGACGGCGCGCTGGAGAGGCGGTTCCAGACCGTGATCGTCGAGGCGCCGTCGTTGGACGAGACGATCGAGATCCTCAAGGGGCTGAGAAAGCATTACGAGGATCACCACCGTGTCATCTTCCCCGACGAATCGCTCGAGGCGGCCACGAAGCTCTCCGATCGCTACATCTCGGATCGCTTCCTTCCCGACAAGGCCATCGATGTCTTGGACGAAGCCGGTGCCCGGGCCCGTCTGGGCGCCCAGGTGCCTCCCCCGGAGGTGCAGGAGCTCCAGGCGCAGCTGGATGAGCTGTCGGGCTGGAAGGAAGAGGCGATCCGGGACCAGGACTTCGAGCGCGCCGCGTATCTCAGGGATCGCGAGAAGGAGATCCAGGAGGACATCAAGCGTGAGAGGGAGGAGTGGGAGCGGAAGCGCCGTGAGCACCGCCCGGTCGTCAACGAGGAAAACATCTCGTTCATCGTCTCCCGCTGGACGGGTATCCCCGTCACCCGGCTCCAGGAGGCCGAGACCGAGCGCCTCCTGCGCATGGAGGACGAGCTACACGAGACCGTCGTCGGCCAGGATGAGGCGATCGAGGCGATCAGCCGCGCGCTGAGGCGAAGCCGCGCCGGCCTCAAGGACCCGAATCGCCCGATCGGGAGCTTCATCTTCTCCGGCCCGACCGGCGTCGGGAAGACGGAGCTTGCACGTGCCCTCGCCCGCTTCCTCTTCGCTGACGAGCAGGCTCTGATCCGGGTGGACATGTCGGAGTACATGGAAAAGTTTTCGGTCAGCCGCCTGATCGGGGCACCCCCCGGCTACGTCGGCTACGAGGACAGCGGTACGCTCACCAAGGCGGTCCGGCGCCGACCGTACAGCGTGGTTCTCCTCGACGAGATCGAGAAGGCACACCCGGACGTGTTCAACATCCTCCTTCAGGTTCTGGACGAGGGTCGACTGACGGACAATTACGGGCGGGTCATCGACTTCAAGAACGCCGTCGTCATCATGACCTCCAACGTCGGGGCTCGCGACATCACCTCTTCCTCGAAGATGGGCTTCGAGACGTCGGAGGATGACGAGCTCAACTACGAGCGCATCAAGGAGCGCGTGAAGGAGGAGATCGACAGGACGTTCGCGCCCGAGTTCCTGAATCGGCTCGACGAGACCATCGTCTTTCACCCGCTCTCGCGCGAGCAGATCGGCAAGATCGTCCACATCCTCCTGCGCGACATCCAGAAGCGTCTGGGTGAGGAGAACCTCTCGATCAGCCTGACCGATGAGGCGGTCGCCTTCCTCGTGAATGTCGGATACGACACCAAGTTCGGCGCGCGCCCACTCAAGCGGTCGATCCAGCGGTACATTGAGGATCCGCTTTCCGAGAAGATCCTCATGGCGGAGTTCGCACCGGGCGATGAGATCGAGGTTCTGCTTGCCGACGACGAGGAGTCTCTGCGTTTCCGGGCGGCGTCGCAGGCCTCGGCCACCTGACCCCAGAGATCGAAGAGGGCGGGCCCTGCTTGTGAAGTCGGGTTGCCCGGCGCTCGCTCTCGCCGCCCTCGCGGTTACGGCCCTCTTCCTTCCGGGGAAGGGGGTCGCGACGCTTCAAGCGCAGGAACCTCTCGCCACCGCCGCGGTCCCGGTCGACAGCATCGTCGTGCGCGGCAATCAGCGAATCGCCGCCTTCGACATCATCGACCACAGCGGGCTCAGGGTCGGACAGAGCGTGCGATTCCCGGACATCCAGGACGCCATCCGCCGGCTCTTCTCGACCGGCGCCTATGAAGATGTGCGGGTGAGCGTGACCCCGGGGACGCCGGCCATCTTCTACATCGATGTCGTGGAACGGCCGTTCATCGTCGAGATCGAGTTCCGGGGGCTCAAGAACGTGTCCGAGAACGCGATCCGCGATACGACGGGACTGTTTCGCGGGATGGCCTACGATCCCTCCAAAGTGCTGAGGGCGGAGACGGCGATCGAGAAGCGCCTCGCGAACGAGGGCTTCCCGCAGGCGACCGTCGAGCCGGAGCTCGAGCCGGGGATCGGACCGAATCAGTTTCGGCTCCTCTTCCACGTCAATGAGGGCCCGCGCCTCGGCGTGGCCCGGATCTCGTTCGAGGGGAACGAGACATACCCGGACAAGCTCCTGCGGGGGGCGATGGCGACCGGAGAGGAGGGTTTCCTCTGGTACCACTCCGGGCAGCTCAAACGGGAGGAGTTCCGGGCGGACCTGAACACGCGCATCCCGGGATTCTACGCGGAACGCGGTTTCATCGACGCATCCGTCGTCGGCGACTCGGTGATCGTCGACCGGACGACGGGAAAGGGCGAGATCATCATCCGGGTGGATGAGGGGACGCGGTACTACCTGGGCGGGTTCGAGATCAACGGCAACCGACGGTTTCCCACCGCGATGCTCCGACGGTATTTCCGGCAAGCGTTCCTGGTCGGCGGAGAGGACGAGGATGGGAACCCGCTGAAGCCGATCTACGCGCCCTTCGACGAAGCGGCGTTTCAAGAGGCCGCGGCGCAGGTCGCCGACCTGTACCGGAACGCCGGATACATGCGCTCGGCGGTCGTCCCGACTATCGACAAGCTCCCCCCGGACTCCACGGGGCGGCGGATGGTCATGGCCCACTGGAATATCCGGGAAGGCGAGCCGACCTACGTCCGCAAGATCACGATCGTCGGAAACGACTACACCCACGACCGGATCATACGATCCCGCATCTCGCTGCTTCCGGGCGACGTCTTCTCTCAGGCGCGCCTGATCAACAGCGTCCAGGCGGTTCACGCCCTGGACTTCTTCGAGCCCCTGCCTCCGGAAGAACAGATTCGGATTATCGATCGTCCCGACGGCGACGTGGACATGGTGCTGCGCGTCCAGGAGAAGCAGACGGGGAACGTGAACTTCGGGGTCTCCGCCGCCGGTGCCTTCGGCTTCTCGGGGTTCGTGGGCTACCAGCAGCCGAATCTGTTCGGGATGGCCAAGGCGGGCTCCTTTCGCTTCGTCTTCGGGGGCCGCCAGCAGGACATCGAGTTAACCTACTCCGATCCCTCGCTTTTCTGGTCGCGTTACTCCGGCACGGTGGGGTTCCGATCCTCTCGCGATCAGTTCACGAACGTGAGTCTCGGCATCCGCCGCGTGACCGGCGGCTGGTTCGAGGTGGGGGTCCCGATCCCGGTTCGCAGCACGCGCGCGTTCATCGGCTACTCCCTCTTCAACGACCAGACGAGCAACCTGGATGCCTTCGGCCTCGGGCCCAACCAGCGGGCGATCCTCTCGGGCACGCGAAGCACGATCTCGGCCCGCATCCTACGGGACGTGCGCAACAGCCCGATCTTCCCGACGGGCGGCAACCTGAACGCCCTGTCTGCCCGTTTCGTCGGCGGCCCGCTGGGCGGCGACGGCGACTACACGAAGTGGAACTTCGAGAGCGAGTGGTGGGTGCCGGTGGCGCGCTTCGGCGATGACCTCGATCCGTCTCCGATGGAGATCGCGGCCGGCATCAAGTTCGGGGGAGGGTGGATCGTGGGGAGCCAGGTCTTCTTCCAGGAGAAGTTCCAGGTCGGCGGCACGCAGGTCGGGCAGCAGCTTCGCGGATACGGAGAGGCCACGGTGACGCCCTTGGGGCACGTGCCGAGGGGTGCTCCGATCAGCGACTTGGACCGCGTGGGCAACGCCTTCTTCACGACGACCGCCCAGTTGGGGATGAAGCTCACGAACGCCGTGTTCTTAAGCACGTTCCTGGATGCCGGCAACAACTGGTTCCTCGCGGGCGGCTTCAACCCTACGGATCTCCTGGTTGGTGCCGGCGTAGGAGTAAGCCTTGTAACGCCCTTCGGACCGATCGGTCTCGATTACGCGTACGGTTTCGACCGACGTGACGTGCTCGGCCGGCCGGACCCGGGCTGGAAGCTGCACTTCAAGTTCGGCCGGATCTTCTAGCGGTAAACGCTCTGGCGGATCGGCCTTTGGCTTCACAGGAGAGCTTCACAGGAGAATGAGGGGAATGCGACGCATATCGTTTGTAATGGCGGCCGGACTGACGCTCGGGACGGCGGTCTCTCTCGTAGCTCAAACGGGCCCGGCGGAAGGCACGGGCTTCGTGTACGTGAACACGCAGAGA
>JAUWDL010000005.1 GCA_030608825.1 Gemmatimonadales bacterium | reverse complement strand
GTACATGCCGGCCGCGGCCTCCTCCGTGAGGAGGCCCTCCGAGATCAGCTGGTCGACATAGATGGCGCGCACCGTCGGATGCTGGGCGATCCGCCGGTAGATCTCCGGCTGGGTGTAACCCGGCTCGTCGCCCTCATTGTGGCCGTAGCGGCGGTAGCCGACGAGGTCCACCACGATGTCCTCGCCGAAGTGGCCGCGGTAATCGGCGGCGAGCCGGATCGCGGCCAGGCAAGCCTCGGGATCGTCCGCGTTGACGTGCATGACCGGAAGCCTGAATCCGAGCGCCAGGTCGCTGGCGTAGCGCGTGGACCGGGTGTCCGATGGCGGGGTCGTGAAGCCCAGCTGGTTGTTCGCGATCAGGTGGACGGTCCCCCCGGTCTCGTAGCCGTCCAGCCGCGACAGGTTGAGCGTCTCGGCGACAACCCCCTGGCCCATGAACGCCGCATCGCCGTGGATCAGGATGGGCAGAACCCGCAGCCGGTCGGCCGCGAAGGTGTCTCTCGTTCGGGTATCGCGCCGCGTGCCGAAGCGGAGCTCGCGGGACGCCCGGGCCATCCCCTCCACGATCGGATTCACGTGCTCGAGGTGGCTGGGGTTCGGGGCCAGAAGGACGTTGATCGGGCCGGAGGCGGTCTCGTAGACCCCGTAGGCGCCGTAGTGGTACTTCACGTCACCGGAACCGTCTTCAGGCACCGTGGTCTGGAGTCCGAGCGAATGCTGGCCCTCGAACTCGCCGATCACCGCCGTGTACGGCCGCCCCACGATGTGGGCGAGCACGTTGAGGCGGCCGCGGTGCGCCATCCCGATGAACGTCTCGCGCGATCCCCAGCGGGCGGCGCGCTCCAGCAGCTCGTCCAGCATCGGCACGAGCATGTCCAGTCCCTCGATGGAGAAGCGCTTCTTCCCCAGGTAGGAGCGGTGAAGGAATCGCTCGATACCTTCGACCTGGGTCAGCCGTCTGGCGAGTCCCTGCGCCTCCTCCGCGGAGAGCGGCTCCCAGTGGCGACCGTTCTCGATTTGGTCGATGAGCCACTCGCGCTGCGCCGGATCCTCCAGTTGGTCGATCTCGTAGCCGATTCTCTGGCAGTAGATCTCTCGCAGGCGGGCCAGGACGTCCTGCGCGGTCTCGCCCAGCCGCGCCAGGTCCAGGGCCTGTGCGGGCACCCGAGAGAGCTGCTCCTCGCTGATTCCGTAGAACTCGGGACGCAGCGTGGGGTGACCGGGCGGTGACGCACCCAGCGGATCCAGGGGCACGTCGAGATGACCATGCTCGCGGATCGCGCCCACCAGCTCACCGGCGATTCCGGCCGCCTTGAGCAGCACGGGGTCGGCGGCCTGGGCCGGTCCGAGCTCGGGGGGCGCCTTCGAGCGTGCCGGCCGAGTGGCAGAAGGGGGCATGACGACGGTGCGCGCTCCGCCGTTTTCGAGCCAATCCGCGAGGGCCGGGGGAACGGCGCCACTCTCGCGCAGACGCCGCTCGTGGAGTTGGTCCGCGTATCCGGCGTTGTATCCATCCGCGGCCTCCGCGGCGTCCTCTTCGCCCGGTCCCGGCTGGTTCGGCCTCGGTTCTTCCGGCCTGGATTCTTCCGGCCGCTCTGTCAGGTGGCTCACGTTTCCTGGAGCGCTCGACTTCTCATGGGATCGGGAACGCGCGACGGGGATCGCAACGCGGCGGCACTCCTACACCGACCCTCGGCTCAGGAGCCCTGCAGGCTTCCATGGACGATCTCGATCCACCGGGCCTCATCGATGAACCGCCAGGACCAGCCGGCCCACCGCTCGGGCACGCCCTCCGCAATTAGAGCCACCAGGCTCTTTCCCGCCCGGATCCCGGCTTCGACGAAGGCGACGCTCTCCTCGAGCATCTCGACGTATTCCCGGAGATCATCCACCGTGGAGAGCGGTCCGTGGCCCGGAATCACGCTGGCGTCTGGCGGGACCTGGTCCACGATGCGGGTGACGGCATCGATGACGCCCCGTACGCTGCCGCCGCTCGACAGGTCGATGAACGGGAAGAGGCCGGCGAAATGGATGTCGCCCATGTGGACGACGTTCGACCCGGTGAAGAAGATGACGGCGTCGCCGTCGGTGTGCCCGTGCGGGTAGTGGATCGCCCGGATCTCCTCCCCGTTGAAGTGGATGGAGACGGAATCGCCGAACGTGAGCACGGGCAGCGCCTCCGGGGGCGACGGCTCCACGACGCCGAAGGCGGTCTCCTGGCGGGTCGACATCCGCTCTCTGACGTTGGTGTGCGCGATGACCGGCGCTTCCGCCCCGAACTCCACGTTGCCGCCCACGTGATCGCCGTGCCAGTGGGTGTTGAGGACGAACTGAAGCTCGACCGCTCCGTCGACGATCTCGCTCAGGGACGCGCGGATCTTGTCGGCGAGGGGCGCGAACTTGTCGTCCACGAGCAGCACTCCGTCGGATCCCACCGAAACGCCGATGTTGCCGCCTCGTCCCTGGAGCATGTAGACGTTGCCGGCGACGTGCGTCGCGGTGATCTCGACGTCCGACATCTCCTGCTGAGCCGCGGCCGGTCGCGCGACGCCGCCCCCCAGGACGATCGCAATCCCCGTCGCCGCCACCACGCAGCGGGCGTGCGTGGACCATCTCCTACTCGTCGACTTCATGGGCGTCTCCCTCGGGCTCCGCGCGGGCGACATCACACGCGTTGATCTCCAACCATAATCGTCTCTCGAAGTCATCACAGGGACTCGAGAGTGCCCGACAGGATCAGGAAGCAGTCGTTGGCGCGCAAGAAGTGGAAACAAAAAGTAGAAAAGGGTGAGCCAGCCGGATACTGAGTAGCGGCGTCGCTACGCAGCGGTCTAGGAGGAGTGCTCCGACTGGCTCGTGGTTGGCACGGGGCGGACGCTCCGAAGGCGCCCACCGCTGGCGACCTTCAGGCGCCCACCCCGAATATGTGGGAGGCCCATCAAGCTGTCCGGTTACGAAAGCCCTCAGCTGTCTGTGTCGTCTAAGGCTCGTACCTGACTAGACCCGTCGGCCTCGCCTGCATGGAGGGGCAATCTCCGAACCGATGCCGTGCCAACGCCTCCTGTTGGCGCCGTAACCGATGGTATCGTAATGGATTAAAAGGTTCGGTGAGCTTGCCCTCCGAGCCCCGACCAGTGGTTCCAAAGTGGCAGGAGCGCCACAACGACCCGCTGCTGCAACGGGCAAACGAGGCATGGATGCCTCGTTTGCCCGTTGCCCTGGGTCTCAGCGGTCGGATTCGCTACGTCGTCGGCCGGTCCGCGCCCGGAGGTGCCTCAGGCTTCGCTCACTCCCCCGTGCTCGTCAGGTAATCCACGATGAGGTTCGACATCACGAGCATGCCGACGCGGATGGATTCGTCGTCGCCTCGGTAGGTCGGCGTGTGAAGGCCGCCCGACTCCGTCCCCGGCTTCGTCGTCCCGAGCCAGTAGAAGAACCCCGGGATCTCGTTCGAGAAGAAGGCGAAGTCCTCACCCCCCATCGTCGGGTCCGTGCGGATTACGCTCTCCGCACCCACGATCCTCTCCATCGTCGGGGCCATGCGCTCGCTCAAGGCCACGTCGTTGAAGGTGGCGGGCGTGACGCGGTCGTAGACCAGCTCGTAGCTGCCGCCGGCGGCGCTGGTCACGCCTTCGAGGATCTCGGCCATCCGACGCTCCACGAGGTCTCTAACCTCGGGATCGTACGTCCGCACGGTGCCCTCGAGGTAGACGCGCTCGGGGATGATGTTGAAGCGCTCCCCACCCCGGACGATGCCGATGGAAACCACACCCGGCTCCAGTGGCGGCATGTTGCGAGAGCGGATCGTCTGCAGCGCCTCGATGGCCTGAGCCGCCATGACGACGGGATCCACGCTGTTGTGGGGCCAGGCCCCGTGCGACTGGGTGCCCAGGATCTCGATGTAGAAGTGGTCCACCGCTGCGAGCGCGGGCCCGGGCGTGTAACCGACTCTCCCCACATAGAGCTCGGGTGTCGAGTGGAGGCCGAATATCGCCTCGGGCGCCGGATCGCCCAGGACGCCATCCGCCACCATCAGCTCGGCGCCTCCCTCCTCGCCGGGCGGCGGGCCCTCCTCGGCGGGCTGGAAGATGAACTTCACCGTGCCCGGCAGCTCATCCCGCAGCGAAGCCAGCACTGCGGCGACACCGAGCTGGACGGAGGTGTGGATGTCGTGCCCGCAGGCATGCATGACACCCACCTCCTGGTCCAGGTAGGTCGTTCGCACCGTGGACTTGAACGGAAGATCGGTCCGCTCCGTCACCGGGAGCGCATCCATGTCGGCGCGGACCGCCACGATCGGCCCGGGCTTCCCTCCGCGGAGCACGCCCACGACGCCCGTGTGGGAGATCTCGGTCTGGACCTCATCGAATCCCAGGGCCCGCAGGTGGTCCGCCACCAGCTTCGCCGTTTCGACCTCGCGATTCCCGAGCTCCGGGTTACGATGGATCCGGTGCCGCTGTTCGATGATCTCGGGGACCAGTCGCTCCACCGCGGCCTCGATGCCGGCCGCGAGCCGGGCCTGAGCGTCGGCGCCAGCCGGCTGGGCCGCGGCCTCAGCCGTAGAGATGAGCAGCGCGCCGAGCGGCCCCAGCGCGCCGACGAGCACGAGCCGTGACCCAACCATTCGCGTCGACCTCATGGAGTCTCCTTCACCTGGTTTTTCGCGTTCGCATCTTCCGCATCGGTGCCTCCGCACCGGCCTCCAGAGTGGGAGGAAGGATAGGCCTCCGGGATCCGGCCACGCCAGCCGGACGGGCGTCGCGGTTGTGGCGCCTCCGGAAACGTGAGATGCTAGGTTGACGCCCTGCCGTGAAGGCGGTAGTACGCGACGCCTACCGGTTGTTTGGCAGGAAGGGCGGCATTCGAGTCGAGGAGGGATTCGTGACCAAACGGGCATTTATCGCGGCCTTCGCGCTGCTGATCGTCGCGGGCGTTCCACCGGACGATCTGCGCGCTCAGTCGGGGGCGGCGAGCGGGCAAACCATTCGTCTCAGCCTGGCGGAAGCCGTCGGGCGGGCGGTGGACCTTAATGAAAACGTGCTGATCGCGAGGGCCGAGCAGGCCCGGACGGCGGGCTTGGCGAGGGAGGTGCGCTCCGCCTCGTTGCCCGACATCAGGGCGGACATCAATTACAACCGCAACATCCAGAGCGCGGTTCTGTTCCTGGAGACCGGGGACGGAAACGTGCAGCAGATCCGCCTCGGTCAGGACAACAACTACAGCTTCGCGATCAGCCTGGCGCAACCGCTCTTCGATCTCGCGCTGGGGCCCGCACGGACGGCCGCCAAGCTCAGCGACCTGGCATCGGAGACCCAGGTCGAGACCGCCCGCGTGTCTGTAGCTCTGGCGGCCCGGCTGGACTACTACTCGGCCCTTCTCGACAAGGAGCTGGTCGTCGTGCAGGAGAAGGCCCTGGAGCAGGCGCAGGCCCGGCTCCGCGAAGTGGAGGCGTTTTACCGCGTGGGCACGGCTTCCGACTTCGACCTTCTGACCGCCCAGGTGGAGGTCGACAACATCCGGCCCCTGCTCATCGAGGCTCGCAACCGGCTCGAGCTGAACTCGAACCGGCTGAAGCGGACGATCGGCATGCAGCTGGACCGACCGATCGAGCTCAGCGACCAGCTGGCGCGTCCCTCGGAGGTCCCGCCTCTGGCAGAGGCGATCAACCGGGCGCTGCGGAACCGGCCGGACATCCAATCGCAGTCGCTCGTCGTCGGGCTGCAGACACAGAACCTGAAGGTGGAGAAGGCGTCGGGGTATCCGACCCTGGATCTGATCGCGAACCTCACCCGCCAGGGCGCGTCCTCGACTCTCTTCCCCGGCGGACAGGACTTCGCCCAGAGCGCGTCGGCAGGGCTGCAGTTCTCCCTCCCGATCTTCGACGGCCGAGCCAGGTCGGGCCGAGTCCAACAGGCCCGTGCCTCGGTGGACCGGGAGACCTACAGGCTCGAGCAGCTGACCGAGAACGCGCGACTCGACGTGCAGCAGAGTCACCAGGCCATGGTCGCCAGCGGAGAACAGATCGAGGCCAGCGAGTCGAACATCGAACGGGCCGAGAGGGCGCTCGAGATCGCGCAGACCCGCTTCCGGAACGGCCTCTCCACCCAGGTGGAGCTGAACGACGCGGAGCTGGCCGTGACGCAGGCCCGGACGAACTTCGCCCAGGCACTGTTCAACTACAACGCCGCTCGAGCGCAGCTCATGGCGGCCACGGGGGAACGTTGAGGGCGCTGAGGCAGGGTTCTCGGACGAAGGAAACGAGTTGGCGTCTCTCGCTGGCGGTGCTCCTTCTGGCCCTCGTTCCGACCGGGTCTCTGGCGCAGGAAACGCCGGAGCCGGCAGATCGGGAGGCGGATGAGGCAACCGGCGAACCGGAGATGGCGAAGGCCCCCCTCCAGTTCAGGCTGTCGGCTACCGTGGGCGCGTTCTTGTGGGGCCAGAAAGAAGGTGTCGCAGACCTCGACAACCTGGTCAACTTCGGGATCGACATCGAGAGCCGCGTCGTTCCCGCAATCGCGTTCCGGTTCGGGGGGTCCTATGGCAGAACCGCGGCCTCCAATGACACCGCCTCTGTGGACGTGAACCAGTGGGAGTTCGGCGTTTATGTCGTCGGGCGTCTGGCGGTGGCTCCGTTCACGACCATCGGCATCGTGCCCTTCGGCCTCGTGGGAGCCGGGACGATCGCCCTGGATCCGAGAGACGATCCGCCCGATCCCCGCGACAAGCTGGTGACCCGAGCCCAGGGGGCTTTCTCCTTCGGCGGCGGGATCGACATCGAGCCACATAGCACGCGGTGGGGAGGACGCGTGGAGTACCGCCGCTATCGGGTGAGTCTCGAAGACCCATTCAATCCCGTGGACCGGGGCGGCGACTCGATCGGCGCCAACCTGGTCATGGCGTCCATCTACTGGAGACTGTGACCGACCGATGAAGGACCGGTTCGGGACGCGGCGGCACCGAGCCTCCATCGTCGCCGGAAGCCTCTGCCTTCTGCTGGCCGGCTGCGGGTCCGGCAACACGAGCCTCGAGGGCCTCAACGCCACCCTGTGGACGCAGCAGAGCGCCGAGTACCGGGCTTCTGCCGAACAGGCGTACCGCACGGCCAGCCGGATGCTGGATCTGGGGCTCGCCGATCCCGCCTGGACGGCCGTGCCGGAGCAGGAGGGCGATCCGGGCGACCTTCGTCCCGCCGTTATCCTCGATGTGGACGAGACGGTTCTCGACAACTCGGCTTATCAGGCCCGCCTCATCGTGGAAGGCCGCGAGTACCCCGACGGGTGGGACGCGTGGGTCCGGGAGGCGACGGCCCTTCCGGTACCGGGAGCACTCGGGTTCGCGCGCCATGCGGCGGAGAGAGGGGTCACCGTCTTCTACGTGACCAACCGCGACGCGACGCTGGAGGAGGCCACGGAGAGAAATCTCGAGCGCGCCGGCTTTCCTCTGGCGGAGGGCCTGGATGTGCTCCTCATGCGGGGGGAGCGGGAGAGCTGGGGGTCGGACAAGTCCAGCCGGCGAGCCTACGTGGCCGGCACCCACCGCATCCTGATCCTGGTCGGCGACGACCTGAACGACTTCATCCCGGTATCGCGAGCGTCGATCGAAGAGCGAGACCGTTTGGAGGCGGAGTACGCGAGCCATTGGGGCGTGAGGTGGGTTATGCTTTCGAACCCGGCCTACGGCTCGTGGGAGAGGGCGCTCTACGGCTTCGAGTCGGGCCTCTCCCCGGAGCAGAGGCGAGAGCGAAAGCGGGAGAACCTGAGGACCAGCGAAGGAGGTCCCCAGCAGTGAGCGGCGCAGTCCGTACGATCGCGCGATCGCTTTCGATGGCAACCGCCACTCTCGTGAGCCTGGTCGCGTGCGACGCTGGGAGCGAGGCGGCACGGGCCACGGAGGACAGCACTCCCCCTTCGAGCACGGACGCTGCGGCAGGATACCGTGGCGTGGTCCTGGAGCCCGGGCCACGGCCCGACTTCACCCTATCCGACGTAGACGGAAAGGCGTTCAGCTTCCGCGAGGAGACAGAGAGCCAGCTAGCCCTCCTCTTCTTCGGGTACACGAACTGCCCCGACATCTGTCCGGTCCACATGGCGGGCATCGCCTCCGTCCTGCGTGACCTTCCGTGGGAAGTCCGCGATCGGATCCGCGTGGTGTTCGTGAGTACCGACCCGGAACGGGACACGCCGGAGCGGATGCGAGAGTGGCTCTCCGGCTTCGATCCACGGTTCACCGGGCTGCGGGGTGACCTGGAGGCGGTGAACCGCATCCAGGCGGAGCTCTCCCTTCCGCCCGCAATTCGTGGGGCCGTGCCGCCCGACGGGGAGAACGGGGGCGGTTACGAGGTCGGACACGCGGCCCAGGTTCTCGTCTTCGGCGCCGGTGATCTACGTCTGGCCTATCCATTCGGGACCCGGCAGGTGGACTGGAAGCACGACCTGCCGCTGCTCGTATCCGAGCTCCAGGCAAGCCACCGGAGGTAACGATGCAGTGGTGGTGCGCCGCCCGCGGCTCGGCCTGGACGTGGAGCTGGCAGGCATACCCGGGGGTTTGGCTCTTCGTCCTGGCAATCGGCCTCGCGTACTGGCGGTTCTTTGGATTCGGGAGGCGGCTGACCGCTCGGCACGGCGGGGCCCACGCCGAGGGGACGCCCGGAGGCCGGGGCGTTCCGCCACGCGGCTGGCCGGGCTGGTTCCTCGCCGGCCTCCTGTGCCTGTGGCTCGGCCTCGACTGGCCGATCGGCGCTCTGGGCGCCGGCTATCTCGCCAGCGTCCACATGCTCCAGTTCGTCCTTATCGCCCTCGTCGCCCCCCCGCTCATCTTGTTGGGCGTCCCCGCCGGCCGGCCGGAACTGCGTGCAGGGTCCAGAGGCCTGCTCCGGCTGGCGACCCACCCTCTCATCGCCCTGGTTCTCTTCAACCTCGTCATCATCTTCACGCACCTGCCGTCGGTCGTGGACTCCCTGATGGCCTCCCAGCTCGGCTCCTTCCTGATCGACATGGTTTGGCTCACCGGAGGCGTCGTGTTCTGGTGGCCGATCATCCTGGACAGCCCGGCGCGGCCGGGCTTCGGCAATCCGATGAAGATCGGCTACCTGATCCTCGCCACGATCGTGAACACCGGCACCTTCCTCTACCTCACCTTCAGTGAGCTGCCCATCTACTCCACCTACGAGCTCGCCCCTCCCGTGTATGGAATATCCGCGCGCGACGACCAGACGATGGCAGGCCTGCTCATGAAGGTCGGCACCGCGGCGGTCCTGTGGACCGCGATCGGGGTCCTGTTCTACCTGTGGTATCTCGAGGACAGCAACGAGCCCTCGTCCACGTCACACGCCTGATCCTTGCGTCTTGTTTAACAATTGAGCTCCTTCCGTCGTCTATCCAAACGAAACGCGGAGTTGATCGGCGGGTTCGCCGGCCGAATGGACGGCGAACTGCGGAGCCTCGAGAAGGGAGATCGGTCTGATGTCAGCAAGATGTATCGCGGGGAGGGTTGGACCCCTCGTCCTGCTTGCTACGCTCTCAGCGGCTTGTGGCGACGACCCGACAGGCGTCCCGGATGAAGGCCTTAGCAGGGCCGATGCGGCGTTCCTGGCGGTTCGGTTGAGCGGCTTGGGGTCGTTGACGGTCGACGAGGAGACGGCAGGATTCGAGAGCACCTCGTCCACCATCGATGGGTTCCTGGCGGACGTGGAGAGGGGGCCGGGCCTCCTTCGCGCTCGTGCGTGCCCGGCGGGCGGCGAGCTGGAGATCTCCGGGGAGATGAGCTTCAGCTTCGAGGACGGCGTCATGGAGCTGTCGTTCTCGGCCGAGAAGTCGATGACCGACTGCGCGTTCGAGCGCGGTGACGACCTGCTCACGGTCAACGGCGAGGTGGCGATCCGGGGGACGCGGACGAGGGTCGCCGGCGAGCCGAGCGGCCTGCAGGAGACCGATATCGAGGGCTCCCTCTCGGTGACCCGCGGGTCCACGGGCGAGACCCGGAGCTGTGAGATCGACATCTCGTCCGTCTACGACCCGGAGACGGGGACGCGAGAGGTGACCGGGACGTTCTGCGGCCACGACGTGAGCGAGCGAGCCGGCTCGGACGGCTAGGCCGGATCCAAACCCGAGTCTGCCGGGCGACGCCCTGACGTCGTCGCCCGGCTCCCGCCGCCCGAACTACGTCAGAGCACAAACTACGTCAGAGCAACGAACTCCCTCAGAGCACCGACGCCTCGTAACCCGCCGCCGCCACGGCACCGATGAGCGCGGCATCCGGCGTCCCGTTTGCGACCGTGACGCGCGCTCGCTTCTCCTCCAAACTCACGTCGACGCTCTCGACACCGGCGACCTCGGTGAGCGCCTCGCGCACCGCGCCGGCGCACCCGTCGCACATCATACCCTCGACGGCCAGGGTCAGCTGCTTCATCGGGCGCCCTCAACCGTCCTTGGCGACAGAGTGAATCGCGAACATGGCGCCCTGCGGATCGCTGCACTGGGCGATCCGGCCGCCGCCGGGGACCTCCATGGGTCCGTTCACCACCAGCCCGCCGAGCTCCCTGACGCGCACGGCAGCCATGTCCACATCGTCGACCATGATGTAGTAGAGCCAGGCTGATACCGGCATCTCGGGGGTCCTGTTGAACATGCCGCCGAGCGGCGGGCCACCCGCCCCGTACATCTGGTAGATCCCCGCCTCGCCCATGTCCATGGCCTCCTGCTTCTCCCAGCCGAACAGGGTGGAGTAGAAGTCGAAGGCGGCCTCGTAGTCCGTCGTGGCGAGCTCGTGCCAGGAGATGCAGCCGGGCGAGGGCTCCTCCGTCGGAGGCGGCGCCTCCGGCGGGGTGATGGCGGCGATCACGACGCCCTGCGGATCCTGGAGCACGGAAAAGCGTCCCGCATCAGGGATGGTCATCGGCGGCACCAACACACTCGCGCCAAGCTGGCCCGCCTGCTCTACTGTGGCATCCACGTCGGGGGTTCCTATATAAGCCAGCCAGTGCGGCGGCGCGCCGCCCGCGACGGCCTCCTCGGGCAGCTGCATGACACCGCCTACCGGAACCTCGCCCTTCATCCACATCGTGTATTCCTGCCCGCCCGCATCGAAGGGGGTGGTACTCCACCCGATGAGGCTCGTGTAGAAATCGATCGCCGCATCGGGATCCGAGGTCAGCAGCTCGTACCAGACGAACCGCCCGCGCAAGTCATCAGACATCGAGTCCCTCCTTACATTCCGAACATTCCGACCTGGAATCCATCGCCTCAGGGGAAAACCATCTTAGGCCCTCCGAGGACCGCGAGCTACCGGAACGGAAGAAGCTGGTGGGGAGCTGGAGGGAGCAAGAAAAAGGGGCGGCCTCCTGGCCGCCCCTCGTGGACGCCGTGGCGCGCCGGCTGACCGGCGTTGCCTCGGGTTCAGTGGACCTCGAACGCGATCGCCTGCTGAACCCAGACGGGGGTGGTCTTGTCGCGGTTCTTGGCCGGCGTGAACTCCATCGAGCCTGCGCACTCGAGCGCCACCTTGTCCATCGCATCGAAGCCGCTGGTCTGCTGCACCTGGGCTCGCATTACCTGGCCCGCCCGATCGATGTAGATCCAGAGGACCACCTTGCCCTCGATCCTCGCCTCTCTGAGGGTCGGCGGATAGTGCTGCTTCAGGTACTTCTGGATGTCGCCCGGATTCTTCAGCTTGGGCGGAACGTCGTACGGGATGAACGTCGGCCGATCATCCGGGTTCGAACCCGCCGCCGGAGGCGGAGCCAGGTTCTCGACCGGATTCGACTCGAAGGTGGTCGGTGCGATCGTCACTTCCTCATCCATCGTCGTGGCCGACACCTTCGGGGTCGCCGGCCGGGCGATCATCTCGGGCGGAGGTGGGACGTGCACCTCGGGCGGCAGCTCGATGGCCTCGATCGCGTCGACGCCACCTGTCAAGTCGGCCGCCTGGAGGTTCGGAAACAGCGTAAAGAACGCGAAGTGGATCGCGACGGCTACGATGACTCCGAAGCCGACCCAATCCCCATAGTGCGACTTGAAGGCGTCGTTCGCGGAAGTCGAATTCGAATGACCCGCGGTGGGCCCGTCCGTTGCCATTATACCCCCTTCCTGCCCGCTGCCCGGCCGTCGCATCGGCCGGGCCGCGCGGCTCAGGACTTTCCAACTCTTTGTGTTTCACATCCTTCGGATCCACGGATCGAACCGGCGCGAACCGGTTTCCCCGTGTACCGAAATCAAGGTAGGAGGGAAGGGCTCAAGCGTCTGTCGGGAAACGGCTTTGACGGGATGTAGGGAGTTTCCCTTCCCTATTGTAGCGTCCCCTTCGCCTTCGCCCGGATTGGCGATTCGGTCGCTATTCGGCTCCGGATCGATTCAGCCGGAAGGCTGCGAGGGCGAGGTGGGCCGTCGCCAGGACCGCCGCGTCCCTCTGGTCAGCCGGCGCTCACTTCACAAGCTTAGACGACATCCGAGCCGGGCGACACCGGGCCTCGGCGACACTCAAACCTTGTACGGATGTGAAGGAGACGGGCTGTGGCGAGACCGTTCGATACCCGAGACGCCGAAGCCGGCCAGCGCAGCCGCTTATTCGGCCGCAAGCGTACCGCCGCCCTCAACGAGGTCGAGCAGCTTCTGGCCGAGTGCGCCGAGCTGCGTGAGGTGAGCGCCGAGGACGTGGCGCAAGCCGCCGCGAAGCACGGCGTCACGCTGGATCGCAAATATCGCGGTGCGTGCCGCGATCTCTACCGACGTCTTCTCAAGCAGTGTTTGGACGATCACGAGCTCACGGAGAACGAGCGCGCGGACCTGGCCCACCTCAAGCACATCCTGGGCTTGGAGTCGGAGGACATCACGGCCGTTCACGAACAGACGGCCCGAACCGTGTACGGGAAAGCGGTCGAAAAGGTATTGGAGGATCACCAGGTCGATCCTGACGAGGCCGAGTTTCTGCGCTGCCTCCGCGCGGAGCTGGAGCTATCCGAGAGGGTCGCGGAGGGCCTGTACGAGAAGGAGGAGCGTCGGGCGCGACACCGCTATTTCTCCAAGACGATATCCACGGACAGCACGCTCCTGGCCTCGCACGTCGCAACCCTCGAGCTGAGCGGAAGATCGACGGAAGGAGTCGAGGCCGCGGTCAACTCGGCGCTGGAGGAAGCCTGTCGGGCGGTACCCGAATTGGGCTCGGCCGAGATCAGCCAGGTGCGGGTGCGAATCCAGGATGGGGTCGTCGCCGAGTGGGAGGTCGACCTCAAGGCCTACCTCGATCGAGGCGACAAAAAGGAATAGCCTCCGGCGATCTCGGCCGGAAGCGCGTCAGGCCTCTTTCCTCCAGGGCTCTGGCTTCTCGGCACGCCCCATGAGGTATGTGAGAAACAGGGCCGCGATGGCGCCGATCGAGGCCAGACCCAGAAACGCCGTCGCGAGAAGGCGCCTCGGTTCCCTCGCCCGGCGCCGCACTTCCTGCTCGTCGATCTCGGCCATCACAGCCCACCGGAGCCCCTCGAACTCCAGGGCTCCGTAGGCCGATAGCACGGGCACGCCTCGGTAGTCGTCTACCACTTCGACTCCCGTCTCGCCCGCCAGGCCGCGGCGAGCGGTCTCCGTGTCCACCGATGTCAGCAGTATCGTCGTAGAATCCGCGAACCTCGAGTCGCTCCGCATCAGCAGATCCTGGCCGACGATGTAGGTTTCGCCCGTCTCTCCCATGCCGCCCGTGAACTGCATGATCTCGTTGATATCGCTCACGGGTACCTGAAACGCCAGAACACCGACCAGGCTTCCGTCCTCCGCTCGAACCGGGCTCGCGACGAAGCTGGCCGGCTCGCCGTTGCTCGGCTCGTAGGGCTCGAAATCGGTGAACACCACGAAGTTAGCGCTCTCGGCGTCGCGAGCGGCACGGAAGGCTCGTCCGAGGCCAGTATCCCGCCATCTCCCCGTGTCCAGGTTGGTGGCGAAGTCCCGCTCCTTGTACGCGGTGTATATCAGATCCCCCTCCGGATCGAAGAGGAAGACGTCGTAGTATCCGTGATTCTCCAGGAATCGAAGCGCCCTCGGGTGGACGGCCTCGTGTACTCGGCTGTAGAGCGAGCCATCTCCGGCGGCCTGGAACCGGTGCTTTTCGCCCTCCGGGAACGGGTTTTCGTCGATGTACAACCGCTGGAGCACCTCGGTGCGGTCGCCCGGCAATCGGTCCCACCCCTGCTCCAGCTCGACGATCAACCCGCGCAGGGCCTCCCGGTGGCTCCACAGGACCGCCTCCGAGCGGATCGTTTCCAGGTAGTCCGCCAGCGCCGAGCGGCGAAGCTCCATGAGCGTAAGGAGATAGCCGCTGGCGTCGTCCACCTCCGAGCGCACCGTGCGGGCGTAGGACGCGAAGATCACCACGAGAAACGTCAGCACCGCGAGGGCCAGCACCACGGATCGGCGGCTCACGACCCCTCCTCTGATGGGGGAGCCGAAGCTGCGTGGGCCGAGGCTTCGAGTACCGATGCCTGCTTCTCCACCCTCCCGTTCACCATGCTCCAGGTGAACCAGAAGAAGTTGAACCCGTCGGGGCTTATCAGGCCGACTTCCGCGTCGTCGACCACGCCCGCCGCCAACTCGAAGAGTCGTTCGCGGCAGCGACGCACCTCGTCCAAATCCGTGCTGCGATCGAGGCTCACGCCCAGATC
>JAUWDL010000186.1 GCA_030608825.1 Gemmatimonadales bacterium | reverse complement strand
CCCGTCCGTCCGAGTCCCGTCTGCACCTCGTCGCACACGAGCAGGGCGCCGTGGCGCCGGCAGAGCTCCTCCGCCTTGCGCAGAAAGCCGTCCTCGGGGATGTAGACGCCCTTTCCCTGGATCGGCTCGAAGATGAACAGGGCGATGTCGCCGGCGGCGAAGGCTCGCTCCAACCCGGCGTAGTCGTTGACGTCGACCTCCACGCCCGTCGGTAGGGAGGGCTCGAAGCCTTCACGGAAGGCCGCGTCCCCGTTCAGGGCCAGAGCCCCGGTAGTCAAGCCGTGGAACGCCCGGTTGAGGTAGACCATGCCGTGCTTGCCCGTGGCGACGCGAGCGAACTTGATCGCCGCTTCCGTGGCCTCGGTACCCGAGTTGCAGAAGTAGACTCGATCCAGCCCCGCCGGAAGCCGTCTCGTGAGCTCCTCGGCCAGGAGGGCGGCGAGCGGAGGGGTGTCGAAGGCCGCCCAGTTGGGAAGATCGGCGGCCAGGACCTCGGTGAGGGCCCGGCTGATGGCGGGATGGGCGCGACCAAAGTTGAAGACGCCCCAGCCACTCATGAAATCCAGATACCGCACCCCGTCCTCGTCCCAGAGGTAGGGCCCTTTCCCCCGGACCCACCGCCGATCGAACCCGATCGTCCGGAGCATCTTCGCCCACATGGGACCGACGTGCTCCCGGTAGAGCTCGTTGGCTCGCGGCCGGGTTTCCTCGAAGGCACGAGGGATGTTCAGATCCAAGGACTCGCTCCAGTGGGGACGCCTGTCGCCGGCGCCTGCCGGACGGCGCCAGCGGCGTTCGTCGGGCGCACTTCGCTCGCCGGTTTTCCGATCTTAGCCGGCCGCGTGGGTCGACGCGAACGTCGACGAAATGTTAAGATTCCGCATCGATCGCACATCCGCCGGAGGAGGCCACATGCAGGAGCAACTCATCGGCACGGTCACCCACTATTTCGACAAGCCTCACGTCGGAGTCGTGCTGCTGGTCGCGGACGTCAGCGTTGGGGACACGATCCACTTCCGCGGTCACACGACCGATTTCGAGCAAACCGCTGGTTCGCTCCAGGTCGAGCACGGTCCTGTCGAGAGCGCCGCCGCCGGGAGCGAGATCGCCATCCACGTGGACGAGCGGGTCCGCGCGCACGACGAGGTCTATCTCGTCACGGACTGAACGTTGGCGTGCGCCGCTGCCAGGCGAGCCACGGGGATGCGAGGTGGCGAGCAGGAGACGTAGTCCAGACCGATCTCGTGGCAGAAGCGGATCGAGCCGGCATGGCCGCCGTGTTCGCCGCAGATCCCCACCTCGAAATCGGGCTTCTTTGTCCTGGCCCACTGCACCGTGACGGCCATCAGCCGCCCCAGTCCCATTCGATCCAGGACCTCGAACGGGTTGTCCTGGAGGATTCCGCGTTCGTTGTAGAGCGGCAGGAACTTCGTCTCGGCGTCCTCCCGGCTGAACGAGAACGTGGCCTGCGTGAGGTCGTTGGTCCCGAAGGAGAAGAAATCTGCCACCTCGGCCAGGCTCTCCGCCCGCAGGCAGGCTCGGACGACCTCGATCATCGTGCCGAACTCGAAGTCGATTTCCACCCCGTAGTCCCCCTTCACGGCGGCTTCGGCCTCTTCCACGTACTCCTTCACCCGCATCAGCTCCTGGGACGTGCACACCTGCGGAACCATGATCTGGGGATGCACCTCGACCCCCTCCTTGAGGCACTCCGCCGCTGCCTCGAGGACGGCTCTGATCTGCATCTGGTAGATCTCCGGATAGGTGAGGCCCAAGCGCACGCCGCGGTGTCCCAGCATCGGGTTGGTCTCGCGCAGCGCCTGCGCACCGCGTAGCAGGGCCTCCTTCCGCGCGATCACCCGGTCGACGCGCCGCAGGTCGGTCAGCTCTTTCGCGCCATCGGCGAAGGCGACCGCCGCCTCGGGCGCGTCCTCCTCCAGCACCCTCATGGTGCTCGTCAACACTTCCATGCCGCGCAACACGTCACGAAGCTGATGCAGATGGAGGATCTCCTCCTCCAGCCGTTCCTGGGAGGGGAGGAACTCGTGGAGCGGCGGATCCAGGAGCCGGATCGTCACCGGCCGGGGAGACATCGCCTCGAAGATCCCGCGAAAATCGGCCCGTTGCATCGGCAGGAGCCGAGCCAGGGCCGCGGCCCGCTGCTCATCGTCCTCCGCGACGATCATGTCCAGCACGATCGGAAGCCGCTCGGGCGCGTTGAACATCCGCTCCGTCCGACAGAGACCGATGCCCATGGCTCCGAACCTGATCGCCCGTGCCGCGTCTTCGGGCGTGTCCGCGTTGGCCATCACCTTCAGGCTGGCCGCTTCGTCGGCCCAGGAGAGGAGCGTCTCCAACTCCTCTGAGAATTCGGCCTCGACCATCGGGACGTCACCGAGATAGACGTGGCCGGTCGCTCCGTCGATCGTGATGATGTCGCCCTCCTTCACCACCGTCTCGCCACTGATCGCCTGAGCACGCTCCTCGTCGACCATGAGACCTTCCGCTCCGACCACGCACGGTTTCCCCATCCCGCGGGCGACGACGGCGGCGTGCGAGGTGCCCCCACCCCGGCTCGTGAGCACGCCCTCGGCGGCGAAGAAGCCGTGGATGTCCTCCGGTCTCGTCTCCTCCCGCACCAGGATCAGCTTCCTTCCCTGCCGTCCCAGTAGCTCGGCCCGATCCGCGTCGAACACGAGCTCTCCGCAGGCGGCGCCGGGCGAGGCGGCGAGCCCCGTGGCCAGAGGGCTGCCGTCGTAGTCCGGGTCGATCCTGGCGTAGAGGATCTGCTCGAGATCTTCCGGCGTCACGCGAAGGAGCGCCTCTTCCCGGCTGATCAGGCCCTCTTCCACCATCTCGACCGAGGCCCTCACGCGGGCGCTCGCATTCATCTTCCCGTTGCGCGTCTGCAGGCAGTACAGGGTGCCGCGCTCGTTCGTGAACTCGAAGTCCTGCACTTCGCGGTAGTGCTCCTCCAGCTTCCGCCGCAGCTCCTGGAGCTGGGCGTACATCTCGGATGCTTCGGTGGCCATCTGGCGGATCGGCATGGGCGTCCGGATCCCGGCCACCACATCCTCGCCCTGAGCGTTGACCAGGTACTCGCCGTAGAGCTCGTTCTCGCCCGTGCCGGGGTTCCTGGTGAAGGCCACGCCCGTCGAGCAGTCGGATCCCATGTTCCCGAAGACCATCGCGACGACGTTGGCTGCAGTGCCGTTGGCCATATCGGAAGTGATTCCGAACTCGCGGCGGTAATCCACGGCTCGCCGCCCCATCCAGGAGTCGAACACGGCCTTGATCGCGACCTCGAGCTGCTCGTAGGGCTCACTCGGAAACGGACGGCCGGTGTGCTTGCGAACGACCTGGAGGAAGCGCCGAACGATCTCCTCGAGGTCCTCGGCCTGCAGGTCCATGTCGCCGGCTGCGCCGGCCAGCTCCTTTACCGAGTCGAACTGCTCGTCGAACTGCTCATCCTCGATGCCAAGGGCGACCTTCCCGAAGAGCTGGATGAGGCGGCGATAGGCATCGTAACCGAATCGCTGATCGCCGGTCTGCTCGACCAGTCCGCCCAGGCTCTCCTCGTTGAGCCCGAGGTTGAGGATGGTGTCCATCATCCCCGGCATGGACATGGCCGAGCCCGAGCGCACCGAGACGAGAAGCGGGTCGTCGCCGCCTCCGAAGCGCCTTCCCGTCGCCGCCTCCAGTCGAGCCATCTGCTCCCGCGCCTCCTCCATGACTCCGGTCGGCAGAGCGCCCTCAGGGGATTGCAGGTAGGCGAGGCAGGCTTCCGTGGTGACGACGAAGCCCGGCGGCACGTTGATGCCGATCCGGGTCATCTCGCAGAGGTTGGCGCCCTTTCCGCCGAGCAGGCGCTTGTCCGTCCCGTCTCCCTCGGCGAACGACCATATCCACTTCGTGCCCCCTGGCCGCGCCGTCCTGTCCTCCCTGTCCGCCGCCGGGGTCGTCTCGATCGTCTGTCCAGTCATCGCGTTTGGTCCCTTTTATTCGCCGGTCTCGTGGCCATATCTTGCGCTCATCTTATCCTCCGCCCAAACAGGGCGACCAGGCCGGGAAGTAATCGTTGGCCGGATGGTCGGTCAGGTTCACGGCGGGACCGCCATCCATGCCCACGACGAACACGTCGGCCTGCTCGTTCGGAATCGCGGTGTAGGCGACTCGGTCCCACCGGGGAGAGGGAGAGCTGGCCCCACCTACCCCCGCGTCGCTGGCCAACGTC
>JAUWDL010000401.1 GCA_030608825.1 Gemmatimonadales bacterium | reverse complement strand
CCCGTCGCGCCGGCGACGAGGACGGCTGGCCGCTCTCCTTCACTGACGCTCATCGGATCTCCTGGAGATAAGGTTCCCGTATGCCCGACTTTCGCGAGGCCCTGGACAGCGGACGCGTCATCCTCCTGGATGGCGCGATGGGCACGGAGATCTATCGCCGCGGGGTCTTCATCAACCGCTGCTTCGATGACCTCAGCCGGACCGATCCAAATCTAGTCCGAGAGGTCCACACCGAGTACCGCCGGGCGAGCGCGCAGGTCTTGGAGACCAATACGTTCGGCGCGAACTGCTTCCGCCTGCAGGGCTATGGCCTCGAATCCCAGGTGAGCGAGGTCAATGCGGCCGCCGCGGGCATCGCCCGGGAGGTGGCGGGCGACGAGCTCTTCGTGGCGGGAAGCATCGGTCCGATCGGAGTCCGGCTGGAGCCTTACGGAGCCACGGCGCGATCCGAGGCTCGCGAAGCCTTCCGCGAGCAGGCTGCTGCCCTCGCAAACGGCGGTGTGGATCTCTTCATCCTGGAGACGTTCAGCGACCTGGAGGAGATCCGCCAGGCGATCGAAGGCTGCCGCGCTGCTTCCGATCTTCCCGTTGTTGCCCAGGTCACGATCCAGCCGAATGGCGAAACGACGTATGGGGACCAGCCCGAGCACATCGCCGAGGCTGTGGGCGCGATGGGCGTCGAGGCGATCGGCCTCAACTGCAGCGTCGGTCCCGCCATCATCCTGGCTGCGATCCAGAAGATGGCCGGGGTCACGGAGCTGCCACTCTCCGCGGTGCCGAACGCCGGCCTCCCCCAGGAGGTGCACGGCCGGAAGATCTACCTCGCCGATCCCGAGTACATGGCGGGCTATGCCCGCCGGCTGGTGCAGGCGGGGGTGCGTATCGTGGGCGGATGCTGCGGAACGACTCCGGCCCACATAAGGGAGATGGCGACGCAGATCCGCGTGGTGGCCCAACGCGCACCGCGGGTCAGGGTCGGGCCGACCGACGGAGGCGAGATCCCCATCTCCGCCGCGGTCCGAGGCGAGGAAGCCACCGAGCCGGCACCGATCGCCGACCGCTCGGGCTGGGGGCGAAAGCTGGCGGCCGGAGAGATGGCCACCAGCGTCGAGATTCTTCCACCGCGGGGAACGGACGCCAGCGGCATGCTTGAATCCTGCCGCTGGCTGAAGGAAGCGGGCGTCGACGCCGTGAACGTGCCCGACGGGGCGCGCGCGATGATGCGCATGGGCGTGATCGCCGCCTCCACGCTAATCGAGCGGGAGATCCGGATCGAGACCGTCGTTCACTACTGCTGCCGGGATCGGAACCTCCTCGGTATGATGAGCGATCTCATCGGGGCGCAGGCGCTCGGCCTGAGGAACATGCTGCTGATCACCGGCGATCCGCCGAAGATGGGCCCGTATCCGGACGCGACGGCGGTCTTCGACATCGATTCGGTGGGCCTGACGAACCTGGTCTCGCACCTCAACCACGGCCTGGATCTAGGTGGCAATGCCCTGGGCAGCTCGACCTCCTTCGTGGTCGGCGTGGGCGTGAATCCCGGGGCCGTGGATCTGGATGAGGAGATCGAGCACTGGTACTGGAAGGTGGAGGCCGGCGCCGAGTTCGGCGTCACCCAACCGGTATTCGATGTGGAGACACTCGTCACGTTCCTCGAGCGCATCGAGAAGGCTGGGACGCGGATACCGATCGTCGCCGGGATCTGGCCGCTGGTCAGCCTGCGAAACGCGGAGTTCCTGAACAACGAGGTACCGGGCATCGAGGTCCCTGACCGGTACATGGATCGGATGGCCCGGGCACAGGAGACTGGAAACGAGCAGGCCAGAGCGGAGGGATGCGCGATCGCCCGAGAGATGCTCTCCGAGGTCGCCGACCTCGTGGAGGGCGTCCAGGTGAGCGCTCCCTTCGGCAAGGTGCCCTACGCTCTGGATGTGTTCGCCGCTCTGGAAGGGTACCCGACCCTGGAGGAGCTCGAAGAGCAGATGAAGGGTTAGCCCGCCCGAGCCGGTCCGGCCTAAGTTGCCGGCCCGCCCTCGCCGGCGGGACCACGGTGCGAGGAAGGTCGCGAGTCCATTCGGAGACCAGGCACGGATGAAGCGATGTTGACGAAGCTGTTGGAACGAGAGGTCACCAAGAGACCGGACACGGTTCGCCTTCAGGGCCGGATCCTCTTCCTCACGGAGGATCCCGATCTGATCCGACGCCAGCTGCAGGGCGAGGATCTCGAATGGGACCCCTCGATCCCCCTGAGGGACGACATCAGCACGGACGAGATCACGCCCGGCTGGGTCTGCTACTACTACGACGAGAAGCTCGGGGAGTACCCGTACGTCGGTCTCCGCTGCGGTGGGGAGCTGCCGATCGGGCGCCACGACGTGCAGAACGGCGGCTTCGTCTGCTCGGTGTCCGGGAAGCGGCGTGGCAAGGGCTCGAGTCGCGAGGCGGCGCCCTACGCGGAGCAGGCGGCCGGGATACGCCTCGTCATCGCGGAGAATATCGAGCGCATCTACCGGGAGAACTGCGAGAAC
>JAUWDL010000162.1 GCA_030608825.1 Gemmatimonadales bacterium | reverse complement strand
CTTCTGTATGGCTGTAGGCTTCTTGATCATCGCCTGGAAGTTCGTCGATCTCCAGGTGAAGTCGTCCCGGACTCGCGGCCTTCTGTCGGAGGTCGACGAGTTGATCGCCCACGGCCGGCTCCGCGAGGCCCTCTCGCGCTGCGAAGACTCCAGGGCCCCGGCCGCCGCCATCCTCGAGGCAGGCCTGCGACGGCACGAGGAGGGTACGGAACGGGTCATCCAGGCGATCGAGAACGCGGGTGCGATCCAGATCGCCGAGCTGGAGAAAGGCCTCGTATGGCTCGCGACGCTGTCGAACGTGGCGCCGCTCCTCGGCTTCCTGGGGACCGTGATCGGGATGATCCAGGCCTTCCAGGCGATCGAGATCGCGGGCGAGGTGGAAGCCACGCTGGTGGCTGGCGGCATCAAGGTCGCCCTCATCACGACGGCTACCGGCCTGGCGATCGCGATCCCGATCAACGTCGCACACAACTACTTCGTGACGCGGGTTGATAGGCTGGTGATCGACATGGAGGAGAGCGCCCAGAAGATGATCGACGCGCTCCACGAGCAGGAGATGGCCAAAGCGGCCTCCTGAGGCTTGGCCCCGCCGCCGCGAGGCGGACGGGAGATATCGGATTCCGACAAAGAGCCCGGCCGAATCGCCGGGCTTTTTCTTGCTCTCCTCAGGGCTCGAGTTCGGCCTCCAGGGGGGCTCGTTGCCCCGATCCTCCACTTCTCCTTAGGTTCAACGGTCCGTGCCGCCGGTCCCCCATGCCGTCTGCTGCCAGACGTCCTGCGGTGCCGCCTACGCGGATTCCGACGGTCACCATCTTCATCAACCGCACGAGCGAGGCGCGCGATGGACACTGAAGGTGTTCGTAACGGTCGTTCCCGTCGCCGGACCATTCTTCACCGCAGGCTCCCCTTCACGCTTCTCACGCTACTCACGCTCCTCCTCATCCCGCTGACCCCGACGACGGCTCTGGCCCAGGGCGGGGCCATCCGGGGGACGGTTAGGGATGAAGCGACGGGCGCCACCCTGGCCGCCGTGGAGATCACCGTGCTCGATGGCGCCGGCGCCACGGTCGCGGGAGGATTCACGGGTCAGAACGGGACGTTCAGGATCACGGAGGTCCCGGCCGGCACCTATACGGTCCGCTTCAACAGCGCCGGCTGGCGCACGCACAACGAGCCGGGCGTGGTCGTGACGGTGGGTCAGGTCACGAGCCTGACGATCGACCTGTCGGAGCAACTGTTCAGCATGAACCCGTTGACGGCGACCGTCCAGAGAGGCGTGGAGGAGAAGCTGCTCGAGGCGCCGGCATCGATCCACGTCGTGGACGAGATACAGATCAAGTCCAAGGTGTCGCTCAGCACCACCGACTTCATCGACAACGTGAGCGGCGTGGACGTCATCACCACCGGCGTTCAGGGCAACTACTTCGTGACGAGGGGATTCAACAACATCTTCTCGGGCGCGGTCATGTACCTGACGGACTACCGCATCGCCCGCGTGCCATCGCTAAGGGCGAACATCTCGCACCTCAACCCTACCGTGCCGACGGATATCGGGCGGATCGAGGTGGTACTCGGTCCGGGCTCGGCGGTCTACGGTCCGAACACGGCCAACGGTGTGGTCCACCAGATCACGACGTCGCCGATCGACGATCCGGGCTTCGTGTTCTCCGTGGCGGGCGGCGCCAGGAACCAGAAGGCCTCCGGGGCCGGACCGGTCGCCGTTCCGGACAACACCAAGGGCTTGTTCCAGACACAGGGCCGCGTCGCCTTCAAGACGAGCGACAAGTTCGGGATCAAGGTCTCGGGGCAATTCCTGGGTGGGACCGACTTCATCTTCGTAGATCCATCGGAGGCTGGGCTGCAGCAGGCCGCCCAGGCGTGCCTGGCCGATCCGACCAGCACCGCCTGCCTGGCCTTCCCGCCTACCGTGACGGCGGAAGACCTCTCCCGCGTCGGCGTGAGGGATTCGACGCTGAACAACTGGAGCGTCGACGTGAGGGCGGATTGGCGGCCGAGCGACGAGACGAGCGTGATCTTCTCCTACGGACACACGACCTCGGGCACGAGCATCGACCTGACCGGGATCGGAGCCGGCCAGGTGGAGAACTGGAATTACAACTACTTTCAGACTCGCCTGAACTGGAAGGAGTTCTTCGCCAACGTCTACTTCAACGCCAGCGATGCGGGCGACACCTATCTCTTGAGATCGGGGGAGTCGATCGTCGACAAGTCGAACGTCTTCGCCACCCAGCTGCAAAACACCAGCTTCCTCGGCTCCAGGCAGACCTTCACCTACGGGGTGGACTTCCTCCAGACGACGCCGAGAACCGAGGGCACGATCAACGGAGCAAACGAGGATAATGACAACATCTTGCAGGTGGGAGGGTTCGTACAGTCGCAGACGGCGCTCAGCCAGAAGTTCGACCTGGTGCTCGCCCTCCGGGCCGATTACAACGACGTCGTCAGTCCGGTCGTGTGGTCACCCCGCGCGGCTTTCATGTTCAAACCGACGCCGGAGCAGAACCTGAGGGTCACGTACAACCGGGCCTTTTCATCGCCGACGACCAACAACCTGTTCCTCGACCTGCTCGCCCGGGTGCTGCCGGTCCCAGGTACGCCGTTTGCCTATCCCCTCAACACGCAGGGAACCACGGACGAGGGGTTCACGTTCAGCCGAACGAACGGCAGGGCCGACTTCAAGTCGCCGTTCGCGCCTCTGCTCGGGGGTTCGAATACGGCCTTCACGCCGACCACGACCCCGAACCTGTGGGCGCTGGCGGTCGCCACCGCCGGAGCCCTGGATCCCGCGTTGGGCGCCCTTCTGGGGAGCCTTCCAATCCCGACCGAGGACCAGGTGGGGATCGTCACCGCCCTGTTCAACCAGCAGACCCTGGACTTCCAGCCCGATCCGCGCGGCGTGGACGGCATCGACGACATCCCGGCGATCGATAATCAGATCACCAACACGATCGAGTTCGGATACAAGGGGCTGGTCGAGGAGCAGTTCCTGTTCGATTTCGCCTTCTATTGGACGCGGATCCAGGACTTCATCGGCCCGCTCGGGATCGTCACGCCGAACGTGGCTCTCAACGGAGCCGATGTCGCCGCTTATCTGGCGGGGTTCGGCATACCCCCCGAGCAGGCGGCGATCATCGGTGAGACGATCGGAGGCATTCCCCTGGGCGTGCTCACGCCCGAGCAGGTGACCGTCGAGCAGAACTCGCTGCTCTTTACCTACCAGAACTTCGGGGACTTCGACGTGGTCGGGCTCGACTTTTCCGCCGAATGGCAGTTCTCGCCGCGATGGTTCTTCGGCATGAGGGCGAACTGGGTCAACAAGGACATGTTCAACTCGGGGGTCGGTGGCGACGCGCTGTGCGACGACAACCCCCTCTTTCCCAGCTGCGTCTCGCTCAACGCCCCGAAGTTCAAGACCTCCGCGTCCGTGGGCTACCGGGGTTGGGGCACGGGCTTCTTCGGGAACCTGGGCGTGCGCTACATCGACAACTTCTTCGCGAACTCGGGCGCGTACGTGGGGCCCGTCGACAGCTACACCACCATGGATCTGTCCTTCGGCTACAGCATCCCGACGTTGCGAGGCATGTCGGTGCAGGTGGACGTCACGAACCTGCTCGACAAGAGCTACAAATCATTCCCGGGGACCCCGTCCCTCGGCCGGGTCATCCTCGGGCGGATCACCTACGACACGCCGTAGGCTCGAAGCCCCAAGTCGCGTAGGCCGGCAGCAGGCGGCCGGTTTTTTGACCGGCCGCCGATTGTCTTGTAGGCTAGGGGCGTTGTAGGCTCCAGCCCGCGCCGTCCCGCCGCGGGTCGCCTCGCGGATCAGATCTTGTCCGCAGGCTGACTTTTGTGGACGGAGGACGCAGGCTGGCATGAAGTTTCTGCTGTTCGCGGTACTCCTTCAGGCTTCGCCCGGAGCCGACGGCTCTCCCCCGTACCCGGAATCCGACTCCATCGACGTCGTGGAGACGGCGAGGCTTCTCATCGATGCCTCGCTCCCCCTGACGGCCGGCGATCTTCTCTCGCGACACCTGTCGCGGCCTCGAGCCGGGGTGACGGCGGAGCCTCGAATCGTGCTTCTCGCGGCGCGGGCGTACGCTGAGGGCCGAGCCTGGCCTGCGGTCCTTCGGCTGCTCGTCGGCCAACCCTGGCTTGGCGATGTGGACGCGGGACGTGGGCTCCTGGAGATCGGTCGAGCGTACGCCGGCCTCGACAGTCTGAGTGCGGCACTGGCCGCCTATCGGAGCTATCTGGGCCTTCTCTCGGATTCCCGGGACGCAGCCGGGAGCGGGATTCCGGTCGAGTTCCGCGCGGAGTACGCCTCCCTGTTGTCCCGACTCGAGGAGCACGCCGCGGCCGCATCGCAATACGAAGATGCCGCAAAGGAGCGGCCCGAGCTCGCCCGCTGGTTCCGTCTCTCTGCACTGCAGGAGCTCGCGCGGGCCGGCGAGTTGAATCGAGCCCGGAGCTTGGCGGCCGACCTCGAGCGGGATCGTGGGGTGCCGGACGACTCGGTGCGGATGGAGTTGACGCTCGCCGCCTTCCGCTCCGGCGATGGAGCGGAAGGACTGAGGCTCGCCGGCCAGCTCCCCCGTCGGGCAAG
>JAUWDL010000340.1 GCA_030608825.1 Gemmatimonadales bacterium | reverse complement strand
AGCGCCGCCGTGACCTCGTCCTCATTTGAGAGACCGGCTCCGATGATGCCGTGTGCTCGGGCGTTCGAGTATTCGGACAGCTCCGTCCGCTTCACCTGCCCCCGGCGGGTGACGGTCACCAGATAGTGGTCCGTCCAGTCGTCGACCGGCGTCACGGCGATCACCCGGTCTCCCTCGGCCAGGTCGATGAAATCGGCGAGCGCCCGGCCGCGGGAGCTTCGCGTTTCGAGAGGGAGCTCCGACAGGGGAAGCGTGTGCACCGAGCCCGAGGCGGTCACGGCCATCAGGTCGTCTCCTCGGCGACAGAGAAACGCGCGACGCGCGAAATCGCCGACCCGCCCCTCGAGAGCCTCCGCACCCGAGAGCCCGGCACCGGCCCGAGCCGCAAGGGCTTTCACATACCCCAATCGACTGACGAGGATGAGCACGGCCCCGGAGGCACCGCCGGAGGGAAGGGGGAACCGGCCCCCTTCCAGGATCTCGGTGCGGCGACCATCGGCGTACAGCGTCACGAGCTCGGACAGCTCACGCCGCAGGTGGCGCTTACGCTCCGATCCGTCCTCGACGAGCTTCCGTAACTCCTCGATCCTCGTTCCGAGCTCATCCAGCTCCGCGTGAATCTTGCGGCGCTCCAGGGTGGTGAGACGCGAGAGTCGCATCGCCAGGATCGCCTCGGCCTGAGGCTCCGACAGCTTGAGTTCCTTCCGCAGCTTGTTGGATGCCGACGCCGGGTCCCGAGAGCTCCGAATGATCTCGATCACCCGCTCTATCCGGTCCAGAGCGACCAGAAGACCTTGCAGTACGTGCGCGCGATCCTCCGACCGCTTGAGCTCGAAAGCGGCGCGTCGCCGGATCACGTCGAGGCGGAAATCGATGAACGATTCGAGAGCCTCCTTCAGGTTCATCTCTTGGGGCCGCCCCGCCTGCAGCGCGATCATGATGACCCCGAATGTCGTTCGGAGCTGGGTCTTCTTGAACAGCGTTTCGGTCACCTTTCGCGGATCCGCCTCCCGCTTGAGCTCGATGACGAGCCGCACACCGTCCCGGTCGGACTCGTCCCGGAGATCGCTGATGGCGTCGCACCTGCCCTGCCGCACCATCTTCGTGATCTGCTCGATGACCCGGGTCTTGTTCACCTGGTAGGGCAGCTCGGTGACCACGAGCAGGCTCTTGCCGTATGCGCCCTCCTCCACGTGCAGGCGCGCTCGCATGTCCACCAGCCCTCGACCGGTCTCGTACGCTTGCCGGATCCCGCCACGACCCCAGATGTATCCGCCGGTCGGGAAATCCGGCCCCTGCACGTGCTCCATCAGGTCCGCCACTTCACAATCGGGGTCGTCTATCAACCGGTCCGCAGCCGCCAGAAGCTCGCGAAGGTTGTGGGGCGGGATCTTGGTGGCCATTCCGACCGCGATGCCGTCCGAACCGTTCAGCAGCAGGTGGGGGAGCCGGGCCGGCAGCGTCGTCGGCTCCTCGAGCCGGCCGTCGAAGTTTGGCCGCCAATCCGCCGTGTCGAGATCGATCTCGGAGAGGAGCTCGAGTGCGATCGGTGCCAGGCGGACCTCCGTGTAGCGATAGGCCGCCGCGCTGTCGCCATCGATCGAGCCGAAATTGCCCTGGCCGTCCAGAAGCGGATAGCGAAGCGAGAACTCCTGCACCATGCGCACGACGGTGTCGTAGACGGCGCTGTCGCCGTGAGGGTGGTACTTGGCGAGCACGTCGCCGACCACCGCTGCGCTCTTCTTGTACGGCCTGTCTGGCCGCAGGCCCAGCTCGTGCATGGCGTACAGGATTCGGCGATGCACCGGCTTCAGCCCGTCACGGGCATCGGGCAGAGCGCGTTGGACGATCACGCTCATCGAATAGTCGATGAACGAGTCGCGCATCTCCTGTTCGATGAAGCGGGGCAGAATCCGCTCCTGCTGGAGGGAAGGCTTGACCACGGTCTTCAAACTCGGCGTGAAAGGGTGATGGGTTGGTTTCGGTTCACTTTCGGTATAGCGGAAGATCCGATCCGGCGCAAACAGCGCGCTCCCGATGTCGCCTGGAGCACCCGGCTCTTGCCGCGGCGGTGTCGGTCGTGTAATGAGCGGTTGCCGAGTTGCGCGGAGCGGGCTGTTGTCCAACCAAGGAAGGAGCGCTGGGCGTGGCCGATAGCTACGATTTTCCACTCGTAAGGTCGGTGTTGCACCCCACGGATTTCTCCCGGGCCAGCAGGAAGGCGTTCGCCCATGCGCTGGCCATCGCGCTGATCCGGAAGACCAAGCTCACCCTTCTCCACGCCGGGGGTAACAAGTCAAAGAGCTGGGAGAACTTCCCGTCCGTACGCGGAACCCTGGAGCGTTGGGGTGTGATCGAGCCCGGCAGCGCGCGCTCCGCCGTGTTCGACCAGTTGTCGGTGCGCGTGAAGAAGGTCGTGGTCCGGGAGAAGAACCCGGTGGCCGCTTGCCACAGCTACATGGTCGATCATCCGACCGACCTGATCGTTCTGGCGACGCGGGGACGAGGAGGACCCGCGCGCTGGCTCAAGAAGTCCGTCGCCGAGGAAGTGGCGCGAGGCTCCGATGCGATCTCGCTCTTCGTACCGAGCAAAGGTCGAGGCTTCGTGTCTCCCGACACCGGCCGCCTGACATTGGGCCGAATGCTCGTGCCGATCGCTCACTCGCCGAGCCCTCAGCCGGCGGTTCAGTTCGCGACACGGGTCGGCCGCGTGGTCGGCGGTGGGGTGCACGTCACGCTTCTTCACGTGGGAGATCCGGAGAACGTGCCGGCCGTCACCCTTCCCGATGACCCCGGCATAGAGTGGACGACGGT
>JAUWDL010000243.1 GCA_030608825.1 Gemmatimonadales bacterium | reverse complement strand
GAGGACGGGGTGATTCGCACGCTGGCGTTCGGCATCGTCGTTCTGGTCTCGACGCTTTTCTTCTCACTGGTCTCTATCGTCGCGGGTCTGCTGAGGGCGAAGAAGGGTGCCCACGACTGGGTCCATCGGAACTGGTCCCGGACGGTGCTCTGGGCCGCCGGGGTGAAGGTCGAGGTGACCGGCCTGGAGCATGTGCGGCCCGGTGGCGCCCAGATCTTCGTCAGCAACCACCAGTCCATGTTCGACATCTGGGCGATGTTCGCGACGCTGCCCGTCTCGCTGCGCTTCATCGCCAAGAACGAGATGTCCCGAATACCGGTCTTCGCCCATGCCATGCGGCACGCGGGTCACGTCTTCATAGACCGGAAGGATAGGGCCCAGGCCTCCGAAGCGATGCGCCGGGCCGGCCAGCGGATGCGGGAGGAGGGTCTGTCGCTGGGTCTGTTTCCCGAGGGCACACGGTCCAGGGATGGAGCGCTGGGCGCCTTCAAGAAGGGAACCTTCGCCCTCGCGATCGAGACCGGGACCACGTTGGTGCCTATCGCCGTCGATGGCGGGGCCGAGATCATGCCCGACGGGCTCCGGCTCAGACCGCGTCCTCTCCTCATGTACTGCGGTGCCCCGATCGACTTGAGCGGGCTCGACGCCGGGGACCGGGACGATCTGCTCGCCCGCTCGCGCGCCGAGATCAGCGGGATGCTCGAAGAGGCGCGACGCGAGCGGCCTCTTCGAGCGGAAAGCTCCCCTGCCGTCTAGCCGCCCGGCGTGAAGAAGATCGGGATGCCCCCCTCCGTCGGCGCGATCACCAGGTTGTTGGGACCGTCTGCGACCTCCCCGAGCATCTCGATGTACCGCCAGTAGAGATAGCGCGGGCCGGCGGCCCCGGTCAGGCTCTTGGCGATGATCTCCTGGGCGTCCCGGATGCCAGCGGCTTCGGCGCGCTTCTGGTTGGCCTGTTCCTCCACGACCTGGGTCTGATAGCCCTCGGCCTGCACCTGCTGCTCCCGGGCCAGCTTCTGCTCGATCGCCAGACGAAGCGTCTCCGGCGGCTCGATCTCGCGCACGAAGAACTGAGTCATCACGACCCCCCGCGCCACGAGCTCCTCGGCCATCAGCTCCTCGATTCGGCCACCGATGCCGGTGCGCTCGCGAGACAGGATGTCGGCTGCGAGAAGCTCGGAGACCGCATCTCGCACCGCCGAGCGGTAGGTGTTGTACACGAAGTTGTGAATCGCGCGTGTGTCTCCCACGGTGAGAAACAGGCGGACCACCGAGTCGGGGTTCAGCCGGTACCGATAGGCCGCGTCGATCTCGATAGAGAGCTGGTCGGCCGTCAGTGCGGCCAGACGCTCACTCTGCCCGGAGGGTGGGTACTCGATCTCACGCCGATCGTAGTTCGTCCACGAGCGCAGGATCGAGTGATAGAGTCCCTGTCGGTACGGTACGGGGTCTACCGCCCCGGTCACGGGGTTGCGCTTCACGGCTACCTCGAAGTCGTCGACTCGGTTGAAGCCGAACAGCAGCAGCATCGCTACGACAAGCACCAGGACTCCGGCGCCTATCGCGCCCGCACCCCGGAAGGTCTTCCTCAAGTCTAGACCGGATCTCCTGATCGGAGTGCTCATCCGTTTCCTCCTTGTTGGACCGGTTCCGTGCCAAGGCATTAACGTAGCTCCGGCCCGCCGCAGAACCCAGGCCCGCTCGGGCCGCCTCGGGCGGGTCGAGCCTTGTAGCCTGCATCCGCCATGTACAAGTTGGCTCCGCACGCGTCCGACGTCGAAAGCCCTCCAAAGCCGAGGAGATAAATGTCGATCATCGAGAGCATCACCGCCCTGGAGATCCTGGATTCGAGAGGCAATCCGACCGTCGAGGCCGAGGTCCGGCTGGAGGGGGGAGCAACCGGCCGAGCGGCCGTTCCGAGCGGAGCGTCGACCGGCCGCCACGAGGCCGTGGAGCTTCGTGACGCCGATCCGTCGCGCTACGGGGGCAAGGGGGCGCTGCGGGCCGTGTCCTACATCGCCGGTGAAATCAGAGAGGCTGTCTCGGGCGTCGCCATCGAGGATCAGCGCGAGCTGGACGAGCGTCTGATCGAGCTCGACGGCACGCCGAACAAGGGTCGCCTCGGCGCCAACGCGCTCCTGGCGGTCTCAATGGCGTACGCCCGTGCCGGGGCTACGGAACGGGCCGAGCCGTTGTATGAGTATCTGGCGACGGCCAGCCGCCCGGCCGGTGGTTCCGGGACGGCGGCGAGCGGTCCGGGATCGGACGCGTCCGGCGTCCTTCCGGTTCCGATGCTGAACATCCTGAACGGCGGTGTGCACGCCGACAACAACGTGGACATCCAGGAGTTCATGGTCGTTCCGGTGGGTGCCACCGATTTCGCCGAAGGCCTCAGAGCAGGCACCGAGGTGTTCCACGCGTTACGCAGCCGACTTGCGGCCGACGGGCTCTCGACGGCCGTAGGCGATGAGGGGGGAGTGGCTCCCGATCTCGAATCGAATCGCCAGGCGCTGGATCTCATACTTGCCGCCATCTGCGAAGCGGGATACGAGCCGGGGCAGGATGTGGCACTGGCTGTCGATGTGGCGGCGACTGAGCTCTGGGATCCGGCCGCCGAAAGATATCGGCTCGAGAGCGCCGGGGAGTCCGGCGAACTGAGCGCTGCGGAGCTGATCGATCTCTATGCCGCCTGGACGGAGGAGTATCCGATCGTGAGCGTGGAGGACGGGTTGGCCGAGGACGATTGGGAGGGCTGGAGGCACATCACGTCCCGGCTGGGGGACCGGATCCAGATCGTCGGTGACGACCTCTTCGTCACGAACGAGGATCGTCTGCGTCGCGGGATCGAGGAGCGCGCCGCCAACGCGATTCTGATCAAGCTGAACCAGATCGGTACGGTCATCGAGACGCTGGATACCGTCCGCCTGGCCCAGGCGGCCGGTTTCGGGGTCGTGATCTCGCACCGCTCCGGAGAGACGGAGGACACGTTCATCGCGGATCTGGCCGTGGCCACCGGAGCGGGTCAGATCAAGACGGGTGCCCCGTGCCGCTCCGAGAGGGTCGCCAAGTACAATCGGCTGCTGCGGATCGAGCGTGAGCTCGCTTCGGCGGCGACCTACCCTGGCGCGGGCGTTTACGCGGGGCGATCCTAAGGGCGTCCCGCTCATCGCCTCATGGTCCAGAGGCTCATGTCGGAAAGGCTGAGAAGATTCGGCCAGCGAACGCTCGTGGCGGCGCTCTGGTTGGCCGGAGGATACTACCTCCTTCTGGGCGGCGAGTATTCGTCCCTCGATCTTCGGACGCTCCGCCAGGAGCAGCGAACGCTCGGTCAGCGTACAGACTCGCTGGCGGCGGTCACCGACTCGCTGGAGGCTTGGGCCGACAGCCTGGAATCCGTGCCGAGCGTGATCGAAAAAGTCGCCCGCGAACGGTACGGATTCATCCGCGACGGCGAGCTTCTTTTCCGCTTCATCGAGGTCGATACCGGGGCCGGCCGCCGGGTTGACCGGTAGCCAACTCGCTTCTACATTGATAGTTACACTGTGGGGTGGAGCAGTCTGGTAG
>JAUWDL010000355.1 GCA_030608825.1 Gemmatimonadales bacterium | reverse complement strand
GGTCGATGTGGGCGCCTGGCTGCTGGTGCTCTTCCTCTTCGCCGCCGCGTTCAGGATGCACGCGTTCTGGAAGGAGAAGGACGAGGCCGCCCGTCAGCTCGAGATGGCCCACTTCATGAAGAACATGGCCCTCGCGGGCGCAGCGATCGTGTTCTACGTGCTGTATCAGTGGCCAGAGCTGGCGATCTGAGCCCGGAGGAGTTCCGGGAGGCGGCGAGTCGGGTCGCCGAGTGGGTCGCGGACTACCGTGACCGGGTGGAGGAGTTTCCGGTGCTGGCGCGGGTGTCGCCCGGAGAGACGGCAGCGATGCTGCCCTCTTCGGCGCCGGAGGACGCCGAGCCGCTGGAGGCGATCCTCGACGACCTCGACCGGATCATCCTCCCCGGCCTGACACACTGGAACCACCCCGGATTCCTCGCCTACTTCGCGAGCTCCTCCTCGGCCGCCGGGATCCTCGCGGAGTTCGTCGTCGCCACCCTGGGCGTCAACGCCATGCTCTGGCGAACCTCGCCCGCGGCCACCGAGCTCGAGGAACGCGTGATCCTCTGGTTCCGAGAGCTGCTGGGGCTGCCCGAATCCTTCGAGGGGGTCATCCTCGACACCGCGTCGACGAGCAGCTTCACCGCCCTGCTCGCAGCTCGCGAGGCCGCAGGCGTGGATTCCCGGGAGCTCGGCCTCACGGGCCGCTCCGACGTGCCGCCGCTCGTCGTCTACATCTCGAATCAAGCACACTCGTCGCTCGAGAAGGCGGCAATCGCCGCCGGCCTTGGACGTCAGAGCCTGCGGCGAATAGAGACCGACGATCGGTACGCGATGGACGCCCGGGCTCTGGAGCGGCAGCTCCGCAGTGACCTCAAGGCCGGCGCCCTGCCCACGATGGTCTGCGCGACCATCGGTACGACCTCCAGCAACGCCGTCGACCCGATCGCGAGGATCGCCGATATCTGTGCGGAAGCCGGTGTCTGGCTGCACGTCGACGCCGCGTATGCCGGTCCGGCCGCCATGCTGCCCGAGAAGCGGGAGCTGTTCGACGGCTGGGATCGCGCGGACTCCATCGTGGTGAATCCGCACAAGTGGATGGCGACTCCGATGGACTGCAGCGTCCTGCTGTTCCGCGACCGGAGGCCTTTCAGAGCTTCCCTGGCTCTGACGCCGGAGTACCTGAGCTCGGAACACGAGGGCGCGCTCGACCTCATGGACGTGGGCCTGGCGCTGGGACGCCGCTTTCGCGGCCTCAAGCTGTGGTTTCTGTTTCGGCAGATGGGAGCCGCCGGGCTTCGGGCCCTGCTTCGCCGCCACCTTGGCCTGGCTGCCGACTTCGCGGATCGGATGCGGCGGGACAGCCGGTTCGAGCTGGCAGCCCCGGTTCCCTTCGGCACCGTGTGCTTTCGGGCGCATCCACGGAGAACGCGCTCCGGGACTTCCGAGGCGCGGATGAACGCAGTGTTCGACGACCTCGAGGCAGCCAATGAGGGCGGCCGTGTGTCGAACGAGCTTGAAGCGTCGAACGAGTGGAATCGTGAGCTGATGGCGCGCGTGAACCGCCGAGGGCCCGTTTTCCTCTCCCACACGGTTCTGGACGGCCGCTTCACCATGCGCCTGGCCGTCGGCAGCGTGCACACGGAGGCGCGCCACGTCGAGGCGGCCTACCTGATCCTCTGCGAGGAACACGATGAGATGGCCGGGGCCGGCGGCTCCGCCATCGGAGAAGAGCGGATGACGACGGTATGATCGATCCAGAGAACACCGGGCCGCGAGCCCGGCGAAGGACCGGACCCGGTGTGGCAGTGGCGCTGCTGATAGCACTTGGCTGTTCGGGAGAGCCCGGAACCGCCCAGGAGACGCCCCCCCCTGCCGGGGAGCCTGCCGGCGAGAGCTCCCTGGAAGGCGACCCGGCCCAGAAGGAATGGGCCGTGCTTCCGACGCAGCACAGTGTCCTCATCAACCGAGCGGACCAAGCCCGCATCATGGGCAGCCCGGAGGCGCCGGTCCGGATCCTGGAGGTCTCGGACTTCCAGTGCCCGTTCTGCGCGCGGTTCAACCGGGAGACCTTCCCCATCCTCGACAGCCTCTACATCGAGACCGGGAAGGTGGAGTACGTGTGGATCTCCTTCGCGAACCCGAGCCACCAGTTCGCCTGGCCGGCGACCGAGGCGGCCTTCTGCGCGGGAGCGGTCGGCAAGTTCTGGCAGATGCACGACATCCTGTTCGAGCGGCAGGGCGAGTGGTCTACGTCGGACGATGCCTGGGCGACGTTCGTCGACTACGCGCGGGAGCTATGGATCGACGAGGAGTCCTTCGGTGCCTGCCTACGGGATGACCGGACGGCACCCCTCCAGGTCAGGGACTTTCAGTCCGTGAATCGTGCGGGGATCAGCAGCACGCCCTTCTTTATCATCGCCGACAGCTTGTCGATCCGAGGGGCCGCTCAGGTGAGTCAGTTCAGGACCGTCTTGGACAGTTTGTTGAAGGTGGGTGACACGCCGTAGCGGGAAGGCTCCTAGCCCTCGCGAAACACGGACCGCATCCCCTCAAGAGCGAGCGATGCCGTGCGCGCCCCCGCCGAGAAAGTGCGGACGAGCTGGCGCTCCCCCACCCCCTCAAGCGGAATGTCGTAGGTGAAGTGAACGGAGACGCCCACCGGGCGAACGTCGGCTGCCGCCGCGTCGCTCCAACCGGCCGCCGCGTCCAGCGCGCCCTCCATGTGTACCTCCACGGCATCCGCGTCCGCGCCCACATCCTGCGCTGCCTT
>JAUWDL010000318.1 GCA_030608825.1 Gemmatimonadales bacterium | reverse complement strand
GGCGTCCCTCCGCTCCGTTTCGAATCCCTTTGGGAACAAGGGTGGCGCCGGCCTCCTCCGCACGAAGTACGGCCTCTTCCAGGTCGGCTACTCTCAGGCAGACGTGATGGAGGCCCGGACCCCGCCGGTGCAGAAAAGCGGCGATAGGCGAGTCATCACCCGTCGGCTCGAGGAGCTCCACCCGGCCACCTCCACGCCCGAAGAACGCAACCCTCACGCCTTCCGACGGAACCTCCTCGCGCCCCGTCGGGTTCTCTCCCAACAACGCCGCGTACAGGGGTATCGAGGCCTCCAGGGAGTTGACCGCGATTCCGAGGTGGTCGATCTTGGGCACGCCTCTTGGCTCGGTTGCGGGGACCGGCGATCGGCCGGCGGGGACGCACGTTACCACCAGCGCCCTTCGTGACTCTCAAGCGAGAGGGATAGTACACCGGGGACCCCCGTTTTTCTACCGAGATGACGACTGGAGAGATGATGACAACGGATACCAAGCTGGTCACGATCACGGACGACAACTTCGCGACGGAGATAGAGTCCCACGAGGGCCTCGCGATGATCGACTTCTGGGCCGCATGGTGCGGGCCCTGCCGGATGGTGGCCCCGATCGTCGAGGAACTGGCCGAGGAGAACGCTGACTCTCTCAAGGTCGGGAAGCTGGATGTCGACGAGCACCAGAAAACGGCCATGAAGTTTGCCGTGCGCTCGATTCCCAGCATCCTGTTCTTCAAGGATGGCCGCCACGTCGACACGGTCGTGGGGGCGGTGCCGAAGGCCGCGCTCGAGCGGAAGATCCAACAGCACACCTGAGGGCTCATCGCGGGGGCCCGCCCTCTCGCGGCGAAGCCGGGTTCTCCCCCACCGGGCTCTCCATCGAGGTCAACGCCTCCCTGTTCCCAAACGTGGAGCGGGAGGCGTTGTTGTAGGTATGGAGAACGCTCTCTATCTGGTCAGTACCCCGATCGGCAACCGTGCGGACATCACGGAGCGGGCCCGCCAGGTTCTGCGCGAGGTCGACGTCGTCTTCGCGGAAGATACGCGGCGTACCGGCCGGCTCCTCGCCTGGCTCGGTTCGGAGACTCGGTTGCGCTCGCTTCACGAGCACAACGAGGCGTCCCGGATCGCCGAGATCCTGGATCTCCTCGAGAGCGGCGGAAGCTGCGCGCTCGTTTCCGATGCCGGTACGCCGGTCGTCTCCGATCCGGGAGCGCGTCTGGTTCGAACGGTTCTCGAGAGGGAGGGTCGAGTCGTTCCGGTTCCCGGCCCTTCGGCGGTCACGGCCGCCCTGGCGGCGTCGGGCCTTGAAGGCGACCGCTTCGCCTTCCTCGGCTTCCCGCCTCGCCGAGCGTCCGACAGAGCGGCGTGGATCCAACTCCTGTCAGGGCTTCCGATGACGGTCGTGGCGTTCGAGTCACCCAAGAGGATCGGAGGGCTCCTGGGCGAGCTTGCCGCGGCCGGCCTCGGCGAGCGCTGCTGCGTGATCTGCCGGGAGCTCACGAAGCTCCACGAGACGATTCGGCGAGGCACCGTCGCGGAACTCGCACCGGAATTCGGGGAAGAGACCAGGGGCGAGATCACCCTGGTGCTCGAGGCCGCGGCGGAATCGGCCGGTTGGAAGGACCTGCTCGACGAGATAGAGCGGGAGGCCCGCCAGCTGGGAGAGCTAGGCCTGAGCACCCGTGACATCGGAGCGAAGCTGGTGGAAGCCTTCGGTGTACCGCGTAACGTAGCGTACGACTTCGGGCTGCGTTTCGGTCGCGCCGAGGACCGGTCCTGACGTGTGGAGAACGGGGGGTCGTGCAGGTTGAGAGCCGGATGACATGTCGGCAGACCGGGACCGAACTGGCTGGCGTGCGGTCGAGTGCGGGCGCCTTGCGCCGTCTGGCGAGCTTCGTCTCGGCGGCACTGGGGGTGGCGACCCTGGGTGCGGCTTTTCTGCTCGCGACGCTCACTCCGACCGGCGCGGGGGTGCGGCTGCCGGCGGTGCTCCTCCTGGTGACCGGGCTGACCGCGCTCGCCATCGTCCTCTCCCGGGTCAGGCGTAGGGCGAGGGCCGAGCTGAGCCTCGATGCTCTCACGGCGGAGGCCGAGAAAGCGATGGGGCTGCGCGATGGAGAGCTCCGGGCTGCTTTCGAGCTGGGCCCCGTGAAACCGGGCGAGTCCGAGGAGCTCGCTCTCGCTCACCGGGGAAGCGTGTCGCGCGAGGTCGCGGGTCGTTCGCCCTCCGACCTGTTTCCCGGCAGCAACAAGCGCTGGCGTCGCGGCGTCGTCGTCGGCACGCTCGCAGCCTCGGCGGCGATTGGACTGGTCGTGCTGTCGGCTCTCGTCCGACCCGTCCCAACGGCGCACGCGGCAGGCCTCTGGGCGGCGCCGTGGCGGGCGCTCGCGTCGGTGCCGGTCTCGGAGCTCCGCGTGCTCGCGCCCGCGAGCATCCCGCGAGGAGAGACGGCGCCGCTGCGCATATCCGCGCAGGGGCGCTCTCGCGTGATCTTGTTCGAGCACGCCGCCGGCGAGCCACCACGCTCCCGTGAGCTGGAGGTGGACCCGGTCAGCGGAATGGTCGAGGACCGAAGCGAGCCGATCCGAGCCCGAACGCGTTTGTGGGCCGAGGATCTGGCCGGCCGGGTGAGCGGGGTGATCGAAGTCTCTCCCATGGACCCGCTCCTTCTGAGGGATCTCTCGCTGGAGCTCGGCTATCCGACTTACCTCCTCCGGCCCTCCGAGCGTCTGGAGCGCCCTTTCTCAGCGCTCGCGATTCCGGAGGGCACGACGGTACACGTACGGGGGGCAGCGAACGGCCTTCTGAGTGAAGTCACGCTGGCTCCGCCCGGCGATCGGCCGAGTGACTCGCCCGTTTCGTTCACCGTCGACGGCGAGAGGTTCGGCGGCCGCTTCCGACCCCGGATGAGCGGCGAGTGGCGTTGGGGGATCATCTCCGCCG
>JAUWDL010000211.1 GCA_030608825.1 Gemmatimonadales bacterium | reverse complement strand
GGCGAGATCGTTGGTGGGATCGCCGTTCCGGAAGCGATCGGTGAGGAGGAAATAGATCGTGGCGCTGTTCCAGAAAGCCGCCGGGTTCCCGGTCGCAGCCGCTGCCGACGCGATCTCCCGGCCTGGAGCGTCGGAGCCTGGCGCCTCGGGGCCGGGAGCTTTGGCACTGCAGCCCGCAAGGAAGAAAGCGCCCAGGCCGATGAGCGCCGCGGCACGGGTCGCGGTCTTCATCTTCGCATCACCCTTTCCCGGCACACGCGATCTCTGCAACGCATCCCGGTCAGCCCGAGACCGCCGCCGCCACATCGTCCGGATCTTCCACGCGGAGGGTGAGCGCAGCGGCGAGCACCAGGGACGCGCCGCCGATGAGGAGGGCGTAGATGGCCTCCCCGCCGAAAAAGCGCCCGATGAAGAAGCCCAGAATGGCCGCCGCGACGATCTGGGGAATCACGATGAAGAAGTTGAAGATGCCCATGTAGTACCCCATCTTCGAGGGAGGCAGGGACCCGGTCAGGATCGCGTAGGGCATGGAGAGGATGCTCGCCCAGGCGATTCCCACCCCCACCATGGAGCCCAGCAGATACCGGGGGTCCGAGATGACGAAGATGGAGAGGAGCCCCACCGAGCCGCAGACCAGGCAGATGGCGTGGGCGATCTTCCGGCTGGTTCTCCTCGCCAATACCGGAATGGCGAAGGCCACCACGGCGGCGACGCCGTTGTAGGTGCCGAAGGCGACACCCACCCAGTTGGCCCCCTCGTTGTACAGCGCCGACGTCGTGTCGCTGGTCCCGTAGATGTGGCTGGTCACCGCCGCGGTCGTGTAGATCCACATGGCGAAGAGGGCGAACCAGGAGAAGAACTGGACCCAGGCCAGCTGTTTCATCGTCTGGGGCATGTCCTGGAAGTCGTTCAAGATCGTAACGAAGCCGTTGTCGTACCGGCCGGCGCGCTGCATCAACCCGGACAGGATCAGCAATACGCCGACGAACACCAGGCCGCCCGACAGGACCATGACCTGGTAGAGCTCCTGCCAGGTCAGCCAGAGCGTGGTCACGGCTCCCAGCACTAGCAGAATCGCGCCCAAACGCATCTGTCGGCCGCCGTGGAGCGCGTACTCTTCCGCCGTCCGAATCGTCTTGGCGAACCCCTCCCGCTCCTGGTTTTCCTCGAACGAGGCCATCTCCTCGGGCGAGTACTCCTTCGATTTGATGACCGTCCACAGCACCGCGATGAAGAAGATCGCTGCGCCGAGGTAGAAGGAGAGGCGTACCGAGTCGGGGATCACGCCCTCGGGTGCTTCGTTGCTCACGCCGAACAGTCCCGTGAGGAGCCAGGGCAGCATCGACGCCACCACGGCGCCGGTGCCGATGAAGAAGCTCTGCATCGCGAACCCGGTGGTTCGCTGCTCCGAGGGCAGGTTGTCTCCCACGAACGCCCGGAACGGCTCCATGGAGATGTTGATGGAGGCGTCCATGATCCAGAGCATGCCCGCGGCGACCCAGAGGGCCGGTGAGTTCGGCATGAAGATCAGCGCCAGCGACGCCAGGATCGCTCCGCCGAGGAAGTACGGCCGGCGGCGTCCGAGCCGGTTCCAGGTTCGATCGCTGAAGTAGCCGATGACAGGCTGCACGAGCAGCCCGGTCACGGGGGCCGCGATCCACAGGATGGGGATGTTCTCCACGTTCGCGCCCAGCGTCTCGAAGATCCGGCTCACGTTCGCGTTCTGCAGAGCGAACCCGAACTGAATGCCCAGGAAGCCGAAGCTCATGTTCCAGATCTCCCAGAACGACAGGCGCGGCTTGGGGCGCAACGTGGCCGAAGCGACGGAGGCGGCGGATTCGGAGTCGCTTGATTCCATGACGGACCGGTTCCTGGTTAGCGGGATCTCGAGGTTTCTGCCGGTGCTCTGGTCCGAGCCTCGTCGAGGGTCCGGACCAGAGCACCGATCTCCGGATCGGCCATGACCTCGTCGAGGGTCCGGGACATGGGTCGCTGCCAGTTCGGCCGCTCGGAGGATCGCGTCCCGGGGAGATTGACCTGTTCGGGCTCGAGCCACAGGTCCTCGAGCCACGGGATCACGAGCGGGGAGGGAGACCGGCCGAGCCACTCCAGGAGCTTCTCGAGGAGCGCATGGGGTTCCTCCAGACTCGCCCCCAGGGTCTTGGCCAGCTCGTGCGATGCTTCCGTTCGGGCCGCGCGCTCGGCCGGCGCTGCGTCCTTCTTCAGGAGACCGACGCGGACACGTTCGTCGATGTCGACCCCCTCGATCCATCCAGCGAGCGTCGGTGTGTCGTGTGTGCCGATCAACGCCACCTGATCCGGGGTCGGCGGTTGGGCCTCCTCCTCTATTTCCGCTCTTTCCGCCGCCTCGAACTCGGCCAGGTACATGCCCCAGATCCGGTGGCGCGGCAGCGCTTCGTCGATCTCCGGGGGGACGGTTCCGAGGTTCTCGCCCACCACCTCACACCGGTTCCGGTGCGACTCGAGGGTCAGGACCGCGAACAGCTCCTCGGCAGGATACGTGACGTAGGTCCCTTCGTGGAGCCCGAAGCCGTGGGGGATCCAGTAGAGGCGGGTCGCGGCCATGATGTGGTCGACGCGCAGCACGCCCGCGAGGGCCGCCTGATGCGCGATGCAGGCGGCCAGGTACCTGTGCCCCTCTCTCCGTGACGCCTCCGGCAGCACCGGCGAGAAGCCCCAATCCTGTCCGCTCGGGAAGCCGCGGTCGGGGGGCGCCCCCACGGACATCCCGTCGGCGAAGAGCGCCTGCCGGGACCACGGGTCGTAGCCATCTGGGTGAGAGCCCACGGCCAGATCCAGGCCCAAGCGGACGCCGGCCGCGTCGAGGTGCCGCCGGAGATCCGTGAGCTGGTAGCGCACCATCATTTGGGCCACGAGGTGGAACCGCTCCTCCTCCGGATCGATGTCGGCGGGACCCAGGGTGCCGTTCCGGGCACTCTGCGGCCACCGTCGCCAGTCCCGACCGAGTCGGGCCTGGGCGCCTCGGAACCGGGCGTAGCGGACCAGCTCCTCGTCGAGCAGCGATGTCTCCGGGGCCGGCAACCCTTCGAGGGCGGCCCGAACCTCGGCATCGGCGTGGGTCACGTCCAGGACGCTGGGTGGTTCGACCGCCGCGTGTGCATCACCGAGGTCCAGGACGAGCTCGGACCAGAACAGCCGGCTCACCGAGGAATAAGGGCTGGGCTCGGCGGGCGGCGCGTTGAACGTCGGGAGCGGTGGCAACAGCGTGACCACGTCGCCGCCGTGTGAGCCCACCCAGCGACACAGGGCCTCGAGGTCCCTGAGGTCACCGAGTGACCGGCTGCGAGTCGACCGCAACGCCGCGAGCTGCGTCCCCAGGCCCCAGCTCCGTCCCGCACCGCCACGCCTCCAGGCGTGCTTCTGAGCAGCGATGACTGTGCTCGTCTCGGTCCGATCCGCCCACTCGACGATGAGGCGGTGGTAGCCGAAGGGGAGGGGGTGAGCGGCCCGAAGCTCGCCGTCACCTATCCGGAGCGGGGCGACATCGTCGTCTTCGAGAAGGATCTCGGCACGGACGGGGCTCGCTTCGGTGATGGCGAGGGGCCGCAGGGCTCCGTCCCAGGCCACCAGCACGGGCGGAAGCCCGTTATGCTGCTTCGCGCGGTGGGCTTGCAATGCTTCGGCGGCATCACTGGGGCGGGCGACCGGAGCGCCGAGCGCTGCGCAGACGCGAAGAAGCGTCTCGGGACCCGTGGTGACAGGCCTGTCCAGGCCATCCGTGTAGCGGGTGTGGACTCCCATCGCCGTGGCGAGGGAGCCGAGAGCTCCTGGTTCATCCGTTCGCGTGGGCGGGACGATCAAGCTTTCGGCGTCTTTCTTCCGAGTGGTTCTTTCGGGATCTGGCCGGGTGGCGTCGGACACGGATTATAGGCGGGGCTCCACGTGGATGGCGACC
>JAUWDL010000214.1 GCA_030608825.1 Gemmatimonadales bacterium | reverse complement strand
TCGCTCGATCCTTCTCAGCCTCCTCGCTTCATAGAGAAGGAGATCAGCCACGTCACCTGGGACCTCGAGCGGATCGAGCGCAGCGGCTTCCCCCACTTCATGCTCAAGGAGATCTTCGAGCAGCCCGACACCATCCGGGATGCGATGCGAGGCCGGGTGTTGGAAGAGGAGGGAACGGCCAGGCTCGGGGGGCTTCACGGGATCTTCGATCGACTCAACTCCGCCCAGCGCATCATCTTCACCGCCTGCGGCACCAGCTGGCACGCGGCTCTGGTCGGCGAGTATCTCCTGGAGGAGTACGCCAGGATTCCCGTGGAGGTCGAATACGCCTCCGAATTCCGCTACCGGAACCCGGTGATTCCCGAAAACACGGTTGTCGTGGCGATCTCGCAGTCCGGGGAGACCGCGGACACGTTGGCCGCGCTTCGCGAAGCCAAGAAGGGGGGCGCCACGACGATGGGCATCGTGAACGTCGTCGGCTCGACGATCGCGAGGCAGACCGATGGGGGCGTGTACACGCACACCGGCCCCGAGATCGGGGTCGCGTCCACGAAGGCGTTCACCGGCCAGCTTACCGTCCTTAGCCTGTTCGCGTTGATGATGGCGCGGCGCCGGGGGATGTCGATCCTGCAGGGTCGCGAGATCGTCGCGGCCCTCCGCGACCTGCCCGAGCAGGTCGAGCAACTGCTGGGCGCGCAGGAGCTCGTGGGCCAGATTGCGGCGGAGTACGCCGACCATCCCAACTTCCTCTACCTTGGCCGAGGGGCCCACTTCCCGGTGGCGCTCGAAGGAGCCCTCAAGCTGAAGGAGATCAGCTACATTCACGCGGAGGGCTATCCCGCCGCCGAGATGAAGCACGGGCCGATCGCCCTGATCGACGAGGAGATGCCCGTGGTAGTGCTCGCGCCGAATGACCCGGTGTACGCCAAGGTCGTCTCCAACGTCGAAGAGGTGAAGGCCCGCGGCGGCAAGGTCATCGCGGTGGTGAGCGAGGGCGATCGGGTTCTCAGCGAGAAGGTCGACCACGTCATCACCGTACCCGGCACAATCGAGATGCTCCAGCCGATCCTCACGTCCATCCCGCTTCAGATGCTCGCCTACCAGATCGCAGTCCGACGCGGCTGCCCGGTGGACCAGCCTCGCAACTTGGCGAAGAGCGTAACCGTCGAGTAGCAGGCCTCCTAGCGGGCTGCCGGGCTCTAGCGCCACGGACCGCGGCGGCCCCATACTTGTGTGTCGCCGATCCGCCGCCCGCGAGCCCGCGGAGCGCGGATCGAACAGCGGGGGGTTGGGTTATATTTGTGAGTGAGCGACCGAGGTAAGAGGCCCCGACCGAGCGGCGGTACGGACGTGACACCGGATTATCTTCAGCTCCTCAGGGAGCAGGTCAGCAAGTACGCGGGGACCCTACGGGATGTCGTGATCCTCGCCCCCGTGTATGCCGTGCTGATGTTCCACCTCCAGCACGATCCCCGTCTGGCGCCTCAGCATCGTCTGTGGGTAGAGGCGGCGATCGGCTATCTCGTCAGTCCTCACGACGTCATCCCCGAGGATGAGGTCGGGCCGTACGGTTACCTGGACGACATCTTCTGCTGTGCCTACGTGGCGGATCGTATCGCCGAAGAGCTTGGCTGGGAGGTCGTGGAGGCGGGCTGGACCGGGGATGGCTCCGCTCTGGAGGTCTCCAAGAACGTCCTGGCCCGCGAGCACGAGCTGCTCGGCTACGCGGGAGATGACGTTCTCAGGTTCGCCGGACTGGAAGATCTTTCCGAGGGAGCGGAACCGGAGCGCACCCAGCCTTCGCGGACGTGAGTCCGGTGCTTTCCGATCCCTCTGCCGCCACCGCTCGCGGCGGACGGCGGATCACCTCATCGACGGCGATCTCCCCGCTCGTCGTACTCTGCCTCCTGCCACTGATCTCGCCCCGAGCGCTGCTGGCGCAGTACGAGATGCAGGCGCCCTCAGGGATCGAGATCGAGTTCTCCTCCACGCAGGTGCGGGCGATGCTCGACACGACGAGAACCCTCGAGATGAGCCTCCAGGACGATCCCCGCGTGCTCTACTTCACTCTCGTGGGCCCCCCGGTGGAAACGAGAGACAGCCTCGACGCCGCCTATCCGTGGAACGCGATCGAGGTACGCAACGACTCCGTCGCCACCATCTTGACGCCGGGCAACCTCAGAGAGGCGGACCGCGCCTACTACAACTACGCCGTGATCCGCATGCAGCTCGTGCGCGGGTTGGATCCGGATGTTTCGTGCGACGAGCTCATGGAGCGCGAGCTGGAGGCAGTCTCGGCTTTCGTGGACGGCTGGGTCGCCTCCCGGCTTCTGTTCGGCGGTCTGCCCTTCAGCGTGCTCGACGAGTTGGCCTTCGCTCGAGAGCAGGGACAGCTGCCGGGCATGCTCGCGGCGAAGATGGATCGTCAGCTGGGCGCTTGTTCGGCCGAATGGTCCTCCGATCACCCCGAAGCCGAGGAAGCGTACCTCTCCTGGCGGGACACCCGGTTCCTGGAGCTGGTGGAGCCGCCCCCCGAGTCTCCGGATACGATGAAGCGGGTCGAGCCGGAAGGCTCGTAGGGGCCGGCCCATGGCGCTGCGCTTCCACAACACGCTGACGGGGACGCTCGAGGTGCTCGAGCCGCTCGAGCCGGATCACGTCAGGATCTACAGCTGCGGCCCCACCGTGTACGACCGGGCGCACATCGGGAACTTCCGCACGTTCGTGTGGGAGGATCTTCTGCGCCGCTACCTCAAGCTCCGTGGGTACCGAGTGACGCAGGTCATGAACCTCACGGATGTCGACGATCGGACGATCAACGCCGCCATCGAGCAGGGGAAGATGCTGGAGGAGATCACGCGTCCGGTCGAGCAGCAGTTCTTCGAGGATTGGAAGGCTCTCGGGCTCGAGCCGATGGAGCACTATCCCCGGGCGACCGAGCACGTCGACGCGATGATCGAGCTGGTGCGACGCCTCGAGGATCGCGGACTCACCTACGACCGCGACGGATCGGTCTACTTCGCCATCGGCCGCTACCCCGAATACGGGAGGCTCGTCGGCCTCGATGCGTGCGACCTCGGTTCGTCCGGTCGTGCCGAGGGGGACGAGGAGTACTCGAAGGAAGACCCGCGTGACTTCGTGTTGTGGAAGGGTGGCGACCGGGAGGAGGGTGACGTGGCCCTGTGGGACTCGCCGTGGGGCCCGGGCCGACCCGGGTGGCACCTGGAGTGTTCAGCGATGTCCATGCAGTACCTCGGCGAATCCTTCGACATCCATACCGGAGGGGTGGACAACATCTTCCCGCACCACACGAACGAGATGGCACAGTCGGAAGGTGCCACGGGTCGATCGCTCGCACGCCTCTGGCTGCACGCCGAGCACCTGCTGGTGGACGGCGGAAAGATGTCGAAGTCGCTCGGCAACTACTACACGATCCCGGACCTTCTCGAGCGCGGACACCACCCGTCGGCGATCAGGTATCTGCTTCTGAGCGCTCACTACCGAACGCAGCTCAACTTTACGCTCGAAGGTCTGGTGAAGGCCGACCGGGCGCTGGAGCGGCTGGAGGAGTTCCACCGGCGCCTCCGATCCGCTCATGCGCTGGAGGCGCCAGCGGCTCCTGCCGCGGAACCTTCCGCGAGTCCGGGTGTGGAACCGGATCGCGCCTCCATCGGGGAGCTGGCCCGTCGGGCGCACGCAGCGTTCATTTCCGCGATGGACGATGACCTGTCGGTCAGCGATGCGATCGCCTCCGTGTTCACGATGGTCAGAGAGGTGAACCGCGAGCTCGATCGGGTGGGAGACCGGCTCACGGCGGGTGACGCGGAGTCGGCTCTTTCGCTGCTTCGCGACTTCGACGCGGTCTTCGGAGTGCTCTCGCTGCGAGGGGCAGAGAGGCGCGACGCG
>JAUWDL010000235.1 GCA_030608825.1 Gemmatimonadales bacterium | reverse complement strand
CGACGGGCGAGCTCCTCTTCGGCATGGACGAGGGCGGCGCCGAGTTCTACCAGCTCTTCCTCTTCGATCCGATGACGGCCGAGTACCGGCGTCTGACCGATGGGGTGTCGCGCAACGGAGCGCCCGAGTTCAGCCGCGACGGCAAGTGGCTCGCGTTCCGAAGCACGCGCAGGAACGGCCGCTCGAACGATGTGTGGATCATGGAGGTGGCGGACACGAGCTCGTCGAACCTCCTGGTCGAGGCGCCGGATGGCGCGTACTGGGGACCGGCGGACTGGGATGCGGAGAACCGGCGGGTGCTCGGCGTCCAGTACGTGAGCATCACCGACTCGCGCATCTGGGTCGTGGACGTGCAGAGCGGCGACGTGAAGCTGGTCGCGGGCGGCGACCAAGCGCCGGGCAATTACTCCGGCATCTCGCCCCGCTTCGCGCCCGATGGCCGGGGCGCCTTTCTCTCGACCGACCGGGACTCCGAGTTCAACCGCCTCGTGTACGTGGACCTGGAGACCGGAGAGATCGAGCCGATCACGTCCGGCATCGATTGGAACGTCGAGGGGTTCGCCCTGAGCGAGGACGGCCGGCGGGCAGCCTTCACGGTCAACGAGGACGGTCGCTCGCGGCTCTACCTCATGGATCCGGCGGCACGCCGGTACACGCCCGCCCCGGAGGTGCCGCTCGGACGCGTCTTCGGGATCGAGTTCAGCCCGGACGGCCGGCGGCTCGCGATGACGATCAGCACCGCTGACAGCCCGTCCGACGTCTACACGCTCGAGCTCGGCGAGGGCATCCTCGAGTCCGAGAAGCTCACGCGCTGGACCTTCAGCGAGATCGGCGGTCTGAGCCGGCTATCCTTCGTCGAGCCCGAGCTCGTCCACTTCCCGACCTTCGATTCGGGTAGCGGCGGTCCCGACCTGATCCCGGCCTTCGTCTACCGGCCTCGGACGCCGGGCCCGCACCCGGTGATCATCTCCATCCACGGCGGCCCGGAAAGCCAGTACCGGCCTGGCTTCAGCAGCACCTTCCAGATGTGGGTCAACGAGCTGGGAGCAGCGGTGATCGCACCGAACGTGCGCGGCAGCTCCGGCTACGGGAAGGAGTACGTCAAGCTCGACAACGGGCGCCTGAGGGAGAACTCGGTACGCGACATCGGTGCCCTCCTGGACTGGATCGCCGAGCAGCCGGACCTGGATGAATCCCGCGTGGCCGTCTACGGAGGCAGCTACGGCGGCTACATGGTTCTGGCGAGCCTGGTCCTGTACAGCGACCGGCTCCGCGCCGGCGTGGAGATCGTCGGGATCAGCAACTTCGTCACCTTCCTCGAGAACACGCAGGACTACCGGCGAGACGTCCGGCGGGTGGAGTACGGGGACGAGCGCGATCCCGAGATGCGGGCCTTCCTCAATGGGATCAGCCCGAGCCGGAGCGCCGAGAGCATCCGCGTCCCGCTTCTGGTCGCACAGGGCGAGAACGATCCGCGCGTGCCGGTGACCGAGTCGGACCAGATCGTGACCGCCGTGCGTCGGAACCTGATGCCTGTCTGGTACATGAAGGCCATGAACGAGGGGCACGGCTTCCGGAAGAAGGAGAACTCGGACCTCTATCGCGCCATCGCCTTCATGTTTCTCGAGCAGTACCTGATGGCCGAAAGCCCGGTGGCGACGACCGAGTAGCGGCCGAATGGCCGCGCCAGGTAGGCCGAGTGGCCACGCCAGGTCGGCCGCCCCGAGAGATGACTTCAACCCAATTGGAGACTAAATCGATGACGAAAGCGAGTGACCTCGAGAACCGGCTGCGGCGGCTGGAAAAGCAGAACCGGCGGCTGCGCCTGATCGTCTATACCGGCCTTGTCGCGGTGGCGGGCGGCGTGCTGATGGCGCAGGCGCGTCCGGCACGAACGATCGAGGCCGAGCGATTCGTGGTTCGCGACGGCGCCGGGAACGTGCGTGCCGAATTCGGCCTGAACGACGACGGGATGCCTCGGCTGGCCATGTACCAGGCGGCGCAGGACATAGAGAGCATCTGGCTCGGCGTGCAGGACGCCGTCCCGCTTCTCACCCTCCAGCGGGTTGGCCATACGTTCCAATCCCAGCTCACCGAGGGCCTCTTTTTCGTGAGAGGGTCCAACGGCTCGATGCTCGTGGACCTCGAGACCTCGGATGCTTCCGGCGGCCTCTCGCTGCGCGACCGCTTCGGGTCGACCAGGGCACGGATCAACTGGCCGGGTCGTGAAGTCTCCTTCGGACTCTACAGCCCCGAGGGCGAGACGAGGGTGGTGGCCGGTCTGGACTCTAAGGGCACAGCGAGCATCGGCCTCCCCTACGGGGGCGAGCGCGGCGCTCAGCTCTACTCGCGAGCCCAGAGCCTCGGCATGGTGATCTACGACTCGCAGGGCAGGCTGCGTTACGGAATCGACGTGCCCCCGGCCGACCTGGCGAACCTGGGCATCTTCGATGACGAGGGAAGGACGCTCTTCGGAGTCCCGTAGGCGTCGTCAGGCCGGCGCCGAAGCGGCTCCGCGTACCGTAGGCGTCGCGGGGTCTACCAGCGGGCGCGGTACTCCCGCGTGTCGACATGGATGAACGGGCCGTGGTGCGGTGTCGTCGGGTACTGCCCGAGGCCGCCGATCAGGTGGGCCGTCTTGGCCGCCCCGTCCATCTCCTCCACCAGCCGGTGCAGCACGGTGGCGTCGGCGAGGTCGATCCGGCCGTCTCCGTTCATGTCGTCCATTCGGCCGTCCGCGTCATTGTCCACGTAGATGTCGGCGGCATCGCCGTAGATGTGCCGACTGTACCGCGGCCGGCCGATGTCGGCGTTGTACCAGGGCGAGCGGAATCCGCTCAGCACCTGGAAGGTCGGCGCGTCGATCCCGGCCTCGTTGGCCCGCTCGAGCAGCAGCTCGAGCTTGAGCAGCAGCTTCTCGCTCAGCACGACGTACTTTGGAAAGCCCGCCGGCCCCTTGCAGGGGAACTGGGCCAGCGTGAAGTGGGGGCTGACCTGAAGGTCGCCGGCCGGTGTGAGCGGAATGAAGCCCCGCGGCGGCAGGTACTGGGGAAGATCCCGGTAGGGCTCCTGCGGGAAGTCGCCGACCCGATAGCCGTGGACCTCTCCGCCGGCGAGCGTCTCCATCGGCACCATGACGACGGCGTTCAGCGTGATGGCATCCGCCGCCGCTGGCCGGCCCCCGGTGCCGGTGTTGCCGCTGCCCGAGGTGGCCTCCCGGCGGATGACCACCCGGTAGGTCCCCTCTTCCGCCGGAGCATTCCATGCCCATGCGCCGTCGGAGAGTCGCTCGACCATCCCGGCAGCGGCTTCGAGGGAATAGCGGCCTCGGAGCGAGGAGCCATCGACGACCTCGAGCCGCACGCGCTCTCCGGGGACCGCCGTCATGAGGAACACGCGGTAGGGGGTGACGATATCCCGGAAGCGGACGGAGAAGGTGGCGCGTTCCGATGCGAAGCCCGAGGGGCGTCCGGCGTGTGGCTCCCCCTCCTTCTCGATGGCCGACGCAGCGCCCGGTGCGACGGCCGAGGCGGCGGCCACGATGGCGCCGAGCACCAGCGACCGGGCGAGGCCCGTCAATCGGTCACTCATGCGTCGTTTGTCTTTGTGTATTCGCTGCGAGAAGCACATTGGCCCCGAGTACGCCCGACATCGCCCCGAGGTTCCGCGATGGGACGTCGGGTCGGG
>JAUWDL010000269.1 GCA_030608825.1 Gemmatimonadales bacterium | reverse complement strand
GCCGCTGATCACGGGCTTGGTGAGCTCCATGCCGACCGCGGCCTGCAGGGTCAGAACCCCCGTCGTGACCACGTAATCCACTTCGGGGTCGTCCAGAGCGGCCTGCATGGCCGCTTCGATCCCGTCGGCACGCCAGCCAGCGTCGAACTCCGGGCTCGCCTTGAACGTCGCCCGCTCGCCTCTGCCGGAGAGGATCGTCGCGAGCTCCGCCTCGACTTGAGCCAGCACGGTGTCTCCGGGCGCCGGCCCGTCTTGAACTACGGCGATCGTCACCGGCGCGGCACGGACCGGCTCCAGGGCACCCTCCTGGGCGACCCCGCCGGAAGGAACCAGGAAGATGGCCGACAGCGATAGGGCCAGCGGAGCGGCGCCTCCGCCGAGGCGCCGAGCGAAGAGCCTGTACATCGGAACGTCCTTCTTCAACAAAGGGATCGAGGCCAAGCCGTTCCCGAGCGTAGGCGTCCAATTGGCGGCATCGGAGGTTCCCTGTCGAGGGTCACGCCGGCGGCTGGCGGCTCAGCCGTCCGGCGTTGTCTGCCCTAGGGTCCTCCGCAGGTGAGGATCTCGTGCCGGAGCTTCACCCACTCGAGGCGTTGCTCCAGCGAAGCCGGGAGCGAGAACTGGGCCTCTCCGTACTCGTAGAGCACCATCATCCGGCCTCGGATCTCCGCCTGCTCTGGCGAGAACCCTATCTCCCTGAAGACGCCCGTGGTCCACTCGATCCTGGCCTCGTCCACTCGCGTGACGGCCTGCTCGGCACGCTCGTCGGACTTGGCCCAGGTACGCATGGCTGCCTCGTACCGTCCACGATCCTCGCGGGTGATGTCTTCCATCACCTGGAGCAGGTTATCCCCTGGAGGGCCGGTCAGATCGTCGTGGTTGCGGACCACGCCGAGCATCCTCGTGGCCCAGTAGTCGATCACGCCGGAGCCCAAGTCCTTCAGGTCCTCGAAATGCCAGTAGAAGCTCCCCTTGGTCACGCCGAGCGTAGCGGCCAGCGGTTCCACATGGATCCCTTCAGGCCCGGCCGTCACCAGCGCGTCGAGAGCCGCGGCGAGCCAATCGTCTCGGGTCAGCTTCTTTTTACTTCGAGAATCCCTGCTTGCCATCATCTTGGTCGATCGGTTTGAAGTGAGCGGGGCGATCGGGGGTCCAACCTGCTGACAAGAGTTTCGATCGAGATGATCGAGATGGTCACAGCGCAACGCCCCCCTCGAATCCTGCAATACTTTAACGTATGGTCCATCACGTGTCCACTTGTCGAAGAACCTATGCGGGGGCTTGCCGTAGCCCTGACCGCGGCGGAGCGTCCCCGGCCTGAGCTTGCCACATTCGATGTAGTCTCCCATGATGCCAGCGCTCGCTCGAAGCTGCCGCTTTCTCGCGCTGGGGTGCTCATCGGTTGAATGACCGAGGGAGATCGAATGGGGCCGGCCGGTAGAGCCGCGTCCACCACTTGGCGCCGGCTCGGCAGGATCCTCCCCCTCCTGGCCGCGGTTCTCTTCCTTGCCGCCGCCATCCTCGTCACCACGCTCGTTCCACGACGCCTTCAACAGCGCGTTATGGAAGACCGGACGGAGCTCGAGGAGGTCGTCCGGCCCGCTCGCTCGCTCAGCGCGGATCTGAGCGCGACGCTGGACCGGGAGGCCGCTGCCGTGCGCGGATACCTGCTTGACCGGGACGTCAGGAACAAGGAGCGATACGGGCACGCAAGGGCCCGCGAGGATTCCATCCTCCTGCAGCTCGCGCCCCTGGCCCGTCGTTTGGGCTCGCAGAGCGTGGCACAGCTGAGCGATGTGCGAACGCGCGCCGCCGCCTGGCACGTCGACCAGGAGCGCCTCCTTCTCGAGGAGCCGGGCTTCGCGCCCGAGTTTCTCCGCCGCATGCCGGCGCAGCTGGAAATGTACTACGGCGCCACGCTAGCCGCCGAGCGCCTCGGCGCCACGCTCGCCGGAATCGAGACGGCCCGGTTGGACCGCCTGGCCCGGCTTCTCGAGTTGGAGGAGCCGGTCATGCGTGGTGTGGCCTGGCTGGCCGGCCTGGCTCTCCTCATCACGCTGCTGCTCGCCTGGAGGCTGATGGCGCTCCAGAGCCGCCCGCCCAGGCACAGACTGGAGGAGAGCGAGCGCCGGTTTGGGGACCTGGTCGACTCGATGCGGGAGGTGTTCTGGATTCGGGATGCCGGGACGGGCCGGTTCGTCTATGTGAGCCCCGCCTACGAGAGCGTCTGGGGCCGGAGCCGGGAGCCGCTGTACGCCGGCTTCGGGCCGTTTCTGGCGACCGTTCACCGCGAGGACCGCGGGCGAGTGGAAGCGGCGACTCCGCCCGGAGAGCTCGAGTACCGAATCGTTCGCCCGGACGGAACGATTCGCTGGATCGCCGAGCGTTGCCTGCCGATGTCGGCTCCGGCCGACGGCTCGGCCCGGTGGCTCGGTGTCGCCGCCGACGTGACCGAGAGATTCGAGGCGCGGCAGCATCTGGCCCACCTCGCTCTTCACGATCCGGTTACGGGCCTCGGCAACCACCTGCTACTCCTCGATCGACTCGAGCATGCCCTCGCCAGAGCGAGGCGGGCGAGGGTGGCGGTCGCCGTCCTGGTCGTGGACGTCGTGGACTTTCGCTCGGTCAACGAGGAGTTGGGGTGGGCGGCCGGAGACCGGCTTCTGACTGCCGTCGGCAAGCGCCTGCAGGGCACCCTGAGGCAGGAGGACACCCTCGTGCGTCTCGGGGACGATGCGTTCATGGCCGTGCTCGAGCAGGTCGAGGAGAGAGCGGATGTCTTGCGAGCCGCGACACGCGTGTCGGCCGCCTTCGAGGTGCCTTTCACGGTCGATGGGAGGGAAGTGGAGCTGGGAGTTCAGGTGGCGAGCGCGATCAGCGAGCCCGGAGCCTTGACCTCCGCCGATCTGGGCCGACTGGCCGACGAGGCGCGGCACCGCGCGAGCCTGGACCCAACCGCCCCGTTCCAGCCGGCCGGGCAGGGGACCACCATGGATCTCCCCGGCACGACGGGCGGCCCGGGCCGGCTACGCCAGGCGCTGGAGGACGCGGAATTCCGGATCCACTACCAGCCGGTCATGGATCTTCACACCGATCGGGTGGTGGGGCTGGAGGCGCTGCTTCGCTGGGAGCACCCCGAGCGCGGGCTTCTCTTCCCGCACGACTTTCTGGGCCTGACCGAGGAGAGCGGGCTGATCCATCCGCTCGGGCTGTGGGTCCTCCGACGTGTGTGCACGGATCTGCGCTCCTGGGAGAGCGAGCCGCTCCCGCTCAGCGACGTCTGGGTCTCGGTGAACCTCTCTCGGTTGCAGTTCGAACTGCCCGATTTC
>JAUWDL010000280.1 GCA_030608825.1 Gemmatimonadales bacterium | reverse complement strand
TGATTTCACTCATAATTTATCTCCTTTCAGTAGACTTGTTGTTACCTGCAAACTGTCCGCTCTAAGATCCTCTATCAACCGGTTCCGCGGATTCGGGGGGGCGACGCCCCGAGCCGCGTCACCGGACTAGACCTGTCCCTGGCTCCCCGCCGCCTGGATCGCCGTAATCGCCACGGTGTTGACGATGTCGGGGATCGTGCAGCCGCGGCTCAGGTCGTTGACGGGTTTCTTCAGGCCCTGGAGCACCGGGCCGATCGCGACGGCGTTCGCCGTCCGCTGCACCGCCTTGTAGGTGTTGTTCCCCGTGTTGAGGTCGGGGAACACGAACACCGTGGCGCGCCCGGCCACCTGGCTGCCGGGGAGCTTCGCCTCCGCCACGCCCGCGTCGGCCGCCGCGTCGTACTGGATCGGGCCCTCGATCTTGAGATCCGGCGACAGCTCCCGCGCCTTCGCCGTGGCCTCGCGCACGCGCTCGACGTCCTCGCCCTTCCCGGACTCCCCGGTGGAGTAGGAAAGCATCGCCACGAGCGGCTCGATGCCGAACATCCGCGACGTCTCCGCGGAGCTCACGGCGATGTGCGCCAGCTGCTCGGCAGTCGGGTCCGGGTTCACGGCGCAGTCGCCGTAGACCAGCACGCGGTCCTCGAGGCACATCAGGAATACGCTCGACACGAGCGCGCGCCCGGGCTTCGTCTTGATGATCTCGAACGCCGGGCGGATCGTGTGCTGCGTCGTGTGCGCCGCCCCGGAGACCATGCCGTCCGCCTTCCCCTCGAACACCATCATCGTGCCGAAGTAGCTGACATCGGCGATCGTGTCGCGCGCGGCGTCCTCCGTGACCCCCTTGTGCTTCCGCAGCTCGCAGTACTTCCTCACGAACCCGTCGCGCCACTCGGAGGTGAGCGGATCGACAATCGCGGCGCCCTCCAGGGCGAGCCCGAGCTCGGACGCCCTCCGGCGGACCTCTTCCGGGTCCCCGAGCAGCGTGATGTCCACGACGCCGCGCAGCAGGAGGATCTCGGTAGCCCGCAGGATGCGCTCATCCGTGCCCTCCGGCAGGACGATGTGGCGCCGGTTGTCCCGGGCGCGCCGGAGAAGCTCGTACTCAAACATCAGCGGCGTCACGTGCTCGCTCCGCGTGACGGCCGCGCGCTCCTCGATCGCCTCGAGGTCCATGTGCGACTCGACGAGGGCCAGCGCCGCCGCGATCTTGCGCTTGTGCTCGGGGAGGATGGCCCCCTGGACCGCGTTCACCCGCATGGCCGTGGTGAAGGTGTCGGTCCGGACACTCAGCACGGGCACGCGTGAGGCGCGGAGGCCGTCCAGCAAGCGCCACACCTGCGGCACCGGCGGCAGGTCGCCCGTCAGGAGGAGCCCCGCCACCCGCGGGTACGTGTCCGAGGCGTCGGCCATCAGCGTCCCCAGCGCGATGTCCGACCGGTCGCGCGGCGTGATGACCAGCGTCCCCGGCTGGAGGTAGTCGAGGAAGTGCGGCAGCTGCATCGCCGCCACCTTGATGTCGGCCACCTCGCGGTCCATGCCCTCGGCATGCGGGTTCACGGATTCCGCCCCGAGTGCCTCCGCCACCTCCCCCACCGTGGGCTTGGCCAGGAGCGGCTCGTCCGGCAGCACGTACACCGGGCCGGCCCCGCCGACGGCCTTCGTCACGGCCTGCCGCACCTCTTCGAGGCAATCGCCCGCGACCCCGTTCACGATCGTGGCCAGGCAGTCGCACCGGTGCGTCTTCAGGGATTCCAGCATCACCTGGACGGCCGCCAGGATCTCCTCGGGCACGCGCCCCGCGCCCGGGATGACCGGCAGGACGAGACAGCCCAGGTCGTTGGCCGCCGCGGCGTTGAACTCGAACTCGAGCGGCGCGGCGACGCCCGAGTAGTCGGTGCCCACGCACAGGACGACCTCGCACGCCCCCTCCAGCTCCTTGTACTTCCGGAGGACTTCGCTCCGAAGCTCGTCCACGCGGTCGGCCACCACGAGCTCCGCCGCCCGCCGGCCGGTCACTCCGTACATGACCTCGTAGGGGGCCGCCAGCCCGTACCGGGCCGTCATCAGCCGGATCAGGCCGTCCGCCCCCTCCCCCGCCCGGACCACCGGGCGGAAGAAACCGGCTCTGCGCCCGCGCGCGATGAGCCGCTCCATTAGGCCGAGCGCGACCACGGACTTCCCGCTCCTCGGCTCCGCCCCCGCGATGTAGATGCTCTTTGCCATCGCTCACATCCTCGCCGGCTGGCCCGTGCACTGGATCACGCTGCGCCAGACCCACTCGTCCGGGTCGATGCGCTTCCGCTCGGATGTGGCGCACGGGATCGGCACGTGCGTGCAGTGCGCGTGCCACAGTCCCACGAGCATGCCGGTCCGTCCCGCCATGCCCGCGTGCACCGCGTTCTGCCCCAGCATCAGGCAGACGATCGAATCGTGCGCGTTGGCCGGCTGGCTCCGGATCGTGTAGCTCGGATCGATGTACTTCAGGCTGGACTCCGTGCCGATCCTGCGGAAGTGCTTCTGGATCTCTTCGCGCAGGAAGAGGCCGATGTCGCCGAGCCGGACGTTCCCCGAGGCGTCGCGCGCCCCGGTCGCCGCCATCAGGTCCTGTCCGGCACCCTCGGCGACCAGCACCACCGCGTGGCCCCGGGCCTCGAGACGCGCCTGGAGCGCCACGAGGAAGCCCTCGAGCGTGAAGGGCACCTCGGGCACGAGGCAGAAGTCCACGTCGCAGTTGGACAGCGCGGCATAGGCCGCGATGAAGCCCGATTCGCGCCCCATCAGCTTCACGAGGCCGATCCCGTTCCGCGCCCCGCGCGCCTCGCTGTGGGCGGCGTACGCCACCTCCCGCGCCACCGACCCCGCCGTCTCGAAGCCGAAGGACTTCCCCACGCACTGGATGTCGTTGTCGATCGTCTTCGGGATGCCGATGACGGCGATGTCCGAGCCGCGACGCGACGCCTCATCGGCGACCGCCTGCGCCCCGCGCAGCGTCCCGTCGCCGCCGATCGCGAAGAGGATCGAGACGCCGCGGCGCTCGAGCGTGTCCACCATGTCGCCGACATCCTGGGGGCCGCGCGAGGAGCCGAGGATCGTGCCCCCCTTCTCGTGGATGTCGTCGACGATCTCGGGCGTCAGGCGCATCGGCTCGTGGTTGTGCTTCGAGCTGAGCCCCTCGTAGCCGTAGCGGAAGCCGAGGATCGTGGACACGCCGTAGTGCCAGTGGAGCCC
>JAUWDL010000019.1 GCA_030608825.1 Gemmatimonadales bacterium | reverse complement strand
GTTGCGTGGCTCTGCTGACACAGATCGAGGTCGATCCGGACGATCCCGCCTTCCGGCACCCGACGAAACCCATCGGTCCCACGTATGGAAAACAGGAAGCGTGCAAGCTCGCCGCTGATAGAGGCTGGAGCATCGCGCGTGACGGTGACCGTTACCGCCGAGTGGTGCCTTCACCACGGCCGCAGCGCATCTTTGAGCTGAGCGTGATCGAGCTTCTGGTCAGCCGGGGCGTGATCGTTGTCTGCGCAGGTGGCGGCGGCATACCCACCATATGCCGGGCCGACGGGAGTCTGATCGGCGTCGAAGCGGTGATTGACAAAGACCTGGCGAGTTCTCTTCTGGCGCGGGAGCTCGGGGCGGAGGCTTTTGTCATGCTCACCGACGCTGAAGCAGTGTGGAAGGACTGGGGCGAACCACACTCACGCGCCATGCGTCGCCTTTCTCCGCCTGCCCTGCGGCGGTTTTCATTTGCTCCGGGCTCCATGGGCCCGAAAGTCGAGGCGGCCTGTGAGTTCGTCGAGCAGACGGGCGGTGTCGCCGGCATAGGACGACTCAAGGACGCTCAGAAAATTCTCGCCGGGGAAGCCGGCACCTTGATCAGCGAGGATGCAGCCGAAATCGAATGGTGGGGATGAGGCCTTCTAAAACAAGGAAGGGGTCCTGGCGCGTGCTCGCCCCTGTCCGGGTGCTGGTTCTCGGAACCGGACAGATGGGATCCCGGATCGCCCGTGTGGTGCTCCAGAAAGAGGGGCTCGACCTGGTTGCGGCCTATGGGAGAAGGGTCGAGCGTGCCGGCATGGATCTCGGACAGGCCATCGGCCTCGACCGTGATCTCGGCATAAGGATCAGCGGCAAACTCTCCCCGTTGATGGACCGGGCCCGACCGCAGGTTGCTATCCAGGCGACCTGCTCAAGGCTTGCCGACGCCATTGAGGAGATCTCGACTCTCGTTCGGCACGGAGTCCATGTCATCACGATCGCCGAGGAGATGGCCTATCCGTTCTGCTCGTCCCCGAAGATGGCGCACGAGCTGCATCGGCTGGCTGTCGATCACGGAGCGGCGGTGGTCGGTACCGGCATCAATCCCGGCTTTGTGCTCGACTTGCTCGTCATTACACTCACAGGTGTCTGTTCCGAAATCCAATCGATTGCCGCCGAGCGCATTAACGACCTCTCGCCCTTCGGGCCGGCGGTGCTCGGGAGCCAGGGAGTCGGTCTCACACCGGCACAGTTCCGAAAAGGCCTCGAAGACGGCACCGTCGTCGGTCATATCGGATTCCCGCAGTCGATCCACATGATCGCCTCCACGCTGGGATGGGAGGTCGAGAGAATCGAAGAGTCCCGCGAGCCCATTGTCTCGCGGGTGAGGCGCGAAGCGCCCCTGGTCACGGTCGATCCCGGACATGTGGCCGGCTGCAGGCACACGGCGGTGGCCTACCGGGAGGGCAGGCCCGTCATCAGCCTCGTCCATCCCCAGCAGGTTCTTCCGGAACTCGAGGGCGTGAAGACCGGCGACACCATCGAGATCAAGGGCACGCCCAGCATCCGTCTTGCAGGAAGCCCTGAAATCTCGGGTGGTCAGGGCACCTCTGCCCTGGCGGTGAACATGATTCCCCGGATACTGGACGCGGCGCCGGGCCTGCACACCATGGCGGACCTGCCCGTCCCGGCCGCGATACTGGTCGATGCGCGAAAGTCGATAGACAGATCGTTCCAGGAGAGCCAACTTGACTGAACGGCTTGCCAAAGGGACCTGGGTGGAGATACACCGCATCATACTCTTGCCCGGCGAGCGGGCGCCGCAGGTCCCCGAGGACACCAGGCAGCTTCCCCTGGAGATGCGGGTGAAAGGCTTTCTCGTCGAGCACGCTGCACTCGGTGAGAAGGTTGAAATCGTGACGCCCGCCGGCCGCCGGGTCCGGGGGACGCTCTCAGAGGTCAATCCGGCCTACTCCCACAGCTTCGGTCCGCCCATAGCGGCCCTGTCCACCATCGGCAGCGAGGTGCGGGGAACGCTCTCTGAGCGGAGACGCACAAGATGATGGAAAAGGCCGGTTACGAAAGCGTCATGGCCCGGCGCGCCGAGATCGTGCGGGCCTCGGTCGGTATCGACTATGCGCAGTACGAAACAGGGACGATTGCTTTCGACTATGAACGCCTCCTCGCCGACACCGGCTATGACGTGGAGTCGACGCGTGATATACAAGGCCGAACCGCTGTCGGCAACACGCCTCTGGTGGAACTGAAAAACATAACGGAACTGGCCCGAGCGGTCGCCGGCCCCGGCAAGGGCGCCCGGATCTTCGTCAAGGACGAAGCCGCGAACCCTTCCGGCTCCTTCAAGGACCGCCGGGCCTCGCTCTCGGTGCACGAGGCGAAAAAGCGTGGCTATCCGGGGGTGGCGGCGGCGACGAGCGGCAATTACGGGGCCGCGGTGGCCTCGCAGGCGGCCAAGTCGGGACTACGCTGTATTATCGTGCAGGAAGCCTTCGACAGCCGGGGCGTAGCGCAGCCCGAGATCGCGGAGAAGACGCGGGCCTGTGAGGCCTACGGTGCGGAAGTGATCCGCCTCTCGGTGGGGCCGGAGCTGTTCTATGTCTTTCTGCGCGTCCTCGAGGAGACCGGCTACTTCAACGCCTCCCTCTACACCCCCTACTCCATCCTGGGGATCGAGACCCTGGGCTATGAGCTTGCTCTGCAGGTCAAGGAACAGACGGGGAGACTGCCGCACACGGTAATCGCCACCCATGCCGGCGGCGGCAACGTCACGGGCACGAGGCGGGGCCTCCGGAAAGCCGGCGCGGCGGACACCACGATGATCGCGGCCAGCGTGGATCTTTCGGGCCTGCACATGGCCTCGGACCGCGACTTCAACCGCAAGTCCTTCACCACCGGTCACACGGGTTTTTCCATACCCTTCAGCACCTGGCCGGACCGAGCCGACGTGCCCCGCAGCGCCGCCCGTCCGCTGCGCTACATGGACCGCTTCGTCACTGTCACCCAGGGCGAGGTCTTCTACATAACCCAGGTGCTCGCGGAGCTCGAGGGAATGGAGCGCGGATCCGCTGGCAACACCTCGCTGGCGGCGGCCTTCGCGATCGGGCAGAACCTCGGCGAAGATCAAATCGTCGTCGTTCAGGAGACCGAATACACCGGCGCCGGCAAACATCCCCTTGCCCAGCTGAACCTGGCGAAGCGCATGGGCATAGACGTGGCCCGGGGCGATCCCCGCGACAACGAGCCCGGCCGGAGAATAGTGATCCCGCAGGACCCATCGCAAATAAGCGTTACGGAGGTGAACCTGGATCACCTCCGTCGCTCTTATCTGCGCAATGCCCGGTCCTCTCTTCCCGAAGGCGCCGAGCTCGGCGACGTCGATTTCGAGTTCCTCGCCGCTGACACCCGAGGCAGCATAGCGTACGTCAAGGAGGTCGTTGATGAGTTGTCCGGAAAGAGCAGATGATTTCGAGGCTCGCCGCAAGCGGCTGCAGGTGATGTCGGACGAAAAACTGCGCGGCTACTTCTGGGAACTTGCCGAGAAAATTGTTGCACCCCTCATAGAAGAGGCACGCACACACACAACGCCGTCCATCGAGCGCTCGGTGCTGCTGCGGATGGGATTCTCGAGTACGGAAGCCAAGGGAATCGTCGAACAAATGGGCGGGCGCAAACTGCTGGGACACGGCGCCGGAAAGCTCGTGCTCAACCTGGCCAAGGCGAAAGGGATCTCCGTTCGCACAGCAGGCAAGGCACTGCTGCAGGGAAATCACTGGGAGGAGCTGTCTCGATGAAGCTGACGCCCGACAGGAAGCTCGACGTGCGGGAGATTCTTGAGGATCTCGAGCACTACAGGCCGAGGCGCAAGGGCTGGACCTGGCGCAGGAAGAAAGAAAACCATCACATCGGACCTTTCCTCTACAAAGACACCTCGGATGATCTCGCGCAATCGGTACCGTTGCCCGCGGCACATTATTTCGGCGGCATCGACCCCCAGTGCGACTTCGTCATCACCACCGAAATCGCCTCCGGCCGTTTCGAGGATGACCTGCGCCGGATGCGCATGGCAGCCTGGCATGGCGCCGATCACATCATGGTTATCCGCACGACCGGACAGTCTCACATAGACGGACTTATCGAAGGTACGCCCGAAGGCGTCGGCGGCATTCCGATCACGAGAAAGCAGCTCCGCGCTACGCGCAAAGCCCTCGATGCGATCGAAGACGAAGTCGGCCGACCCATCAATTTCCACTCCTACGTCAGCGGTGTTGCGGGACCCGAGATGGCCGTGCTCTTCGCCGAGGAAGGCGTGAACGGAGCGCACCAGGATCCCCAGTACAATGTCTTGTATCGTGACATCAACATGCACCGCTCCTTCGTTGATGCTGCCGAGTCGAAGAGGATACTCGCCGACAGCAGCATCCTTCAGTTGGACGGCGCACACAACGCCAACGCCATGGCGAAAGAGGCGTGGAAAGTGACGCCGGAGCTTTTTGTTCAGCACGCAATCAACTGCGCCTACTCACGGGCCGCCGGCATGCCCCCTGATTTGATCGCGCTCTCCACCGTGCCGCCCACCGCCCCGCCGGCGCCGAAGCTGCGTCTCGACCTGCCTTACGCCGTTGCTCTGCGCGACGTCTTTCAGGGTTACATCTTTCGCGCCCAGCAGAACACGCGCTACATGGAGACGGACATGCTGGAAGCTACCGTCACCCACGTCCTCGACACCTTGATCTCACGCCTGACCTCGGCCGACATACAGAGCACCATCACGCCGGACGAGGGCCGCAACATCCCCTGGCACTACAACAACGTCGCGGGCGTGAATACGGCCCGGCAGGCCCTCATGGGCCTCGATGGTCTCACGGAACTCATCGAACTGAGGGAAGACGGCCCGCTGCGGGGACAGGTCCGGGAACTGCAGGAGCGGGCCGTTCTCTTTCTCGAGGAGATCCTCGAGAGCGGCGGTTACTACCAGGCCGTTGCCAATGGCCAGTTCGTCGATTCGGGCTACTTCCCAGAGCGCAAAGGTGACGGCATCGTCCGGGATCCGGACGGCAGCGACGGAGCGGGAACGGTCATCCGGCGCGAGGCCGATTACGGCGCACCGGTGTGCAGCCACTTCGGCGACAGCGTCTGTGCTCACGGCAGCGGGAAGCCCTGCGAGGATTACGGAGGCTGCACCCTGTGCGTCCCCTCGAAGATTCGATACATCGACGAGCTGGATCCCGAAGACAATGTGGCGAAGCGCCTGGAGCACCCTCTCGCCGAACGGGCGGCCGGGAAGCTCAGCCCCGAGGTCGAAAGGCACGGCGACAACATCGTGTGCGTGACTCTGTTCCTTCCCGAGCGGCCCCCGGTGGCCGAAGCGGCGGCGCTTGAGATGGCGAAGCGCATGGGGCTCGAGAATCCCGAGGTCATCAGCCGCCGGGTCCTGCATCCGGCAGAAGGAAGCGTCTTCGAGATCAAGGGTGCGCTCGACGTCGCCGTCCTCGTCGACGGGCTGTCGGTACCGACCAGGGAGATGCCGCTCCCGGAGGCCGAGATCGAGGCCTGGGCACGCCGCCGGAACATTCGCCTCGTGGCCGCAACCGTTGGCGAAGACGAACACTCGGTGGGACTGCATGAGATCCTCGACATCAAGCACGGCGGCATCGAAAAGTACGGGTTCCACTGCCACGACCTCGGCACGTCGGTTTCCGTCGAAGAGGTGATCGATGCGGCGCAGGAGAGGCACGCCCATGCCGTGCTGATTTCGACCATCGTCACCCACGCGGATGTCCACAGACAGCACATGCGGCGCCTCGACGAGCTCGCCCGGCGGCGGGGCCTCAGGGAGCGGCTGGTGCTGATTGCCGGAGGAACTCAGGTGACCGACGAGCTCGCACGCGAGTGCGGAATGGATGCCGGTTTCGGCCACAACACGACTGGCCGGGACGTGGCCAGCTTCCTGGTTCGGGCACTTCGCGCGGGACAACCCGACACCGAACCCCCTGCGAAGGGATGAGATGGCCCAGCCCCAGGTAACCATCGACCTGGGCAAGATCGAGCACAATGCCCGCTCCGTAGTCGAGCTGTGCGGAAAACACGGCATCGAGGTGACCGGTGTAACCAAGTGCGTCTGCGGCAATCCGGAGGTGGCCCGGGCCATGCTCCGGGGCGGTGTCGCCTCCATCGGAGATTCGCGCCTGGAAAACATCCGCCGGCTCAAGGCTGCCGGGGTGGACACCCCCTACCTGCTGCTGCGGCTTCCGCCGCTGTCCGGGGTGGAGGCCGTCGTCGAACTGACCCGGATAAGCCTGAACTCCGAGCTTGCGGCACTCGAAGGCCTCTCCGAGGCGGCGTCACGACAAGGCCGGGTGCATGACGTGATTCTCATGGTGGATCTGGGTGACTTGCGCGAGGGCATCTGGCCCGACGAACTTCCCCCCGTCGCCCGGAGAGCCCTCGGCCTTCCCGGGATTCGCCTTGTCGGCCTGGGGACAAACCTGGCCTGCTTCGGAGGCGTCGTGCCCGGTGAGGACAACATGAACCGGCTGGTCGAGCTTGCCGAGGGCGTCGAGCGCTCAAGCGGCCGGACCCTGAAGTGGATCTCTGGAGTAAATTCCAGCGGGCTCGACCTCATCGCTTCCGGACGCATGCCGCCGCGAGTCAACCACGCACGAATCGGCGAGGCCATCCTGCTCGGCCGTGAGACCATCCATCGCCGCCCGTGGCCCGGCACCTTCCAGGACGCCTTCGTCCTGTATGCCGAGGTGCTGGAGGTGAAGAAAAAACCGTCGCTTCCTCTGGGGGAGCGCGGCGAGGACGCCTTCGGAAAGCGGCCTTCCTTCGAGGACCGCGGCGTGGCGGCGCGGGCCCTCCTCAACGTCGGCCGCGAGGACGTGGATGTCGAGGGCGTCAGGCCTCTCGATCAGCGGCTTCGCATCATCGGCGCCTCGAGCGGCTACCTGGTGGTCGATGTGAGCGGGGCGGAGGGCGGCGTTCGTGTGGGTGACGAGCTCGCCTTTTCCCTGAACTACGGCGCGCTCCTCGCGGCGATGACGTCGGAATACGTGAAAATACAGCCGGTCGGAAAAGATCCCGGCGCCGGGCCGGCTTGAGGGAGCGGGGGTGAGCAGGCGCACGCGTCACCTTACCACGGCCCGCATTCACCTCGCCCGGCTGAGCCGCAACCTGGCTCTGCTGCAGGAAATGGTCGGCGGGCGGGAGATGTGGCCCGCCATCAAGGCGAACGCCTACGGTCACGGAGCTGAAATCGTGGCCCGCCACCTCATCGGCCTCGGTTACCGGACACTCTCGGTCGCCCACACCGCCGAGGCGATCGCTCTGATCGAGCGGAGCGCGGCGGCCACCTACGTGCTGCTCTCGGCCGCGCTGCCCGAGCAGAGCGCGGCGATCGTCGCCTATGGTCTGGAGCCCTCCGTCTGCACGACCGAGATGACGGATGCGCTGGCCGGCGAGGCGGAAAAGGCGGGCAAACAGGTTGCGGTGCATCTCATGGTCGATACGGGGATGGGACGCGTAGGCATCCACCCGGACGAGGTCCCCTCCTTTCTCGAACACTGTCGCGCCTTGCCGGCACTTCGCATCCGGGGGCTCATGAGTCACTTTCCCTGCGCGGACCAGGCGGACAAGAGCCTGTCCCGCGAGGAGATCGAGCAGTTCCGGCGCGTGGCCGAGGCGGCCGCCGCCGCCGGCATCGAGGTCCGTCACATGGCGAACAGCGCGGCCATTTTCGATCTGCCGGACTCACACTTCGATGCGGTAAGGCCCGGGATAGCCATCTATGGACTGCGCCCCTCGCGGGAGATCGCCAATCCGCGGGTGCACCGGCTCGAGCCGGTACTGGAGTGGAGAACACGGATCACCTTCCTGAAGGAAGTCGCGGCCGGCACCGGGCTGAGTTACGGGCATACCTTTCACACCAGACGGCCCTCTCTCATCGCCACGGTTCCCGTGGGCTACGGGGACGGTCTGAGCCGGAACCTCTCCAACAACCTCGAGCTGCTCGTTCGCGGCAGACGCTGCCCACAGGTGGGCCGGATCACGATGGACCAAAGCCTGGTCGACGTGACGGCGCTCCGGGGGCAGGTCGAGCAGGGCGATGAAGCGGTTATCATCGGCCGGCAGGGTGGCGAGGAAGTCACCGCCGATGAACTGGCCGGGAAGCTTGGGACCATCAACTACGAAATCGTTACCGGCATTGCCCAGCGCGTTCCCCGTCTGGTGGTTGACACGGAGGACCGCGAGGGGTAAGGCTCGGGGGGGCGGTCGGGTCGCAGGTGTGCCGGCCTACCCCTTTCCCAGACTCCGCCGGCGAAGAAAGACCTCTATCAGGCGACTCAACCTCGGCTCTCCCACCTCGGCGAATTCATAGCTGACACGCAAGAGCGGTTTGTTGATCTCGATCAGCGAGCCGAGATCGCAGGGCGTCGCCGCGATGACTACTTCGGCATCGGCCGAGTTGATCGTGTCCCGAAGTGCACGGAGCTGCGCCGGGTTGTAACCCACCGCAGGCAGCACCGGGCCGATATGAGGATACTGTGCATACACGGCGGCGACCTCTTCCGCCGCACTGCCGCGGGGATCGATGATCTCCCCCACCTGGGCCTGCGTGGCGGCCACATAGCCCGCCCCGTATGACATACCGCCGTGCGTGATCGTGGGGCCGTCCTCGACGACGATGACACGTTTGCCGCGCACTCTCTCTTCATGCTCCATCTTCACCGGCGAGGCGCCGCGCACGATGGTTGCGGTACCGTTGATGCCGCGGACGTTCTCGGTCGCCCGCCGGATGTCCACGTCGGAGGCAGAATTCACCTTGGCCATGACAACGATGTCCGCCATGCGGAGCACCGCCTCGCCGGGGTGATGGGTCGCTTCATGTCCCGGTCGCAACGGGTCGACGAGCACGATGTGCAGATCGGGACGGATAAAGGGATAATCGTTGTTGCCGCCGTCCCAGAGGATGACGTCAGCTTCCCCTTCGGCCCGTGCCAGAATGGCGCCGTAGTCGACACCGGCATACACCACGTTGCCCAGCGCCAGGTGCAGTTCGTACTCCTCCCGTTCCTCGACCGTGCAGTGGGCGGCGGCAAGATCAGCCTTTTCCGAGAAACGCTGCACGGACTGGCGTTCGAGATCACCATACGGCATGGGATGGCGCATGACCGCGGCTTGCAGGCCGTGCTCTTTCAGCAGCCGGGACAGCCAGCGGGTCGTCTGTGACTTTCCGCAACCGGTCCTGACCGCCGAGGTGGCAATGACCGGCACCTTGGCCTGCAGCATCGTGCGCTTTGGCCCCAGCAGCAGAAAATCGGCCCCGGCTGCCAGGGCCATGGATGCCTTGTGCATCATGCGGGCGTAATCGACATCACTGTAGGCGAACACGACCAGGTCGACGCTTTCCTGGCGACAGAGGGCCTCCAGTTTCGTCTCCTCCACTATTGGAATGCCGTCAGGATAATGTGAGCCCGCAAGCACAGGCGGATAGCGGCGCCCGGCTATGTCCGGAATCTGCGCCGCAGTGAAGGCGATCACTTCGCAGCCGGGATCATCCCGATACACCATGTTGAAATTGTGAAAATCACGGCCGGCCGCGCCCATTATTACAACGCGGGTACGTTTGGGCCGCTTCGTCATGAGCAGCGTCCCCCATGGCAATCATGTATCCTGTTGATCGCACCGTTACGGCATAACGACATGAGATCACAGAGACGTCAGGGCGTCAATGACCTGCTCCTTTTCTTATGCCCATCCGATTCAGAAGGCGGATCTGTGGGAAGAGGGACAGACGAAAAATGCCATATCGGAGATTTCTTCCTCTGGCTCCTAAAGTCCAAGAGATACAGCAAAATCATAACTGAACAGAGATAGAGTCTGCCCGGCACTGAACATTGTATTCAGCAAAATTCCGATGATGATCAGGGCCCAAAATCAAAAAGAGTATTCTTTTCGCATAGGGTTCCGACCTCCTTCGGAAAAGCCTCGAGACAGCGTTATGTAGGTTGTTTTACGACGTGAGGCAAAATGTCAATCAATTGCCTCACATCAGAAGGAGAGATTGGGCAGGGAGGATATGGGTGGAGAATATGGGTGAATTTCCGTAGAAATGAGTCAACTCAGGCAACTCCAGCAACTTGAGTCAACTCAAACAACTAGAAATATTTAAACGTGGGTCAGGCATGGTCACGAAAAACCTTCTCATCACCGGTTTTCCCGGTATCGGCAAGACAACGCTGGTGCGCGGTGTTGCAGCCAGGCTCGCCGAACTCAAACCTGTCGGTTTTACCACGGAAGAGATCCGGCGGCAGGGAGT